>NZ_JBQKKM010000044.1:0-42254 GCF_052116745.1 Niallia sp. Sow4_A1
CCTGCTTCTTCTCTTGCTTTCGGGCTCAGAGAACGCTTCTCTGTTACCTTTTCTTGCTTCTTCTCTTGCTTTTGGGCTCAGAGAACGCTTCTCTGTTACCTTTTTCTGCTTTTTCTCTTGCTTTCTGGCTCAGAGAACGCTTCTCTGTTACCTTTTCCTGCTTCTTCTCTTGCTTTCGGGCTCAGAGAACGCTTCTCTGTTACCTTTTCTTGCTTCTTCTCTTGCTTTTGGGCTCAGAGAACGCTTCTCTGTTACCTTTTTCTGCTTCTTCTCTTGCTTTTGGGCTCAGAGAACGGTTCTCTATTACCTTTTTCTGCTTCTTCTCTTGCTTTCGGGCTCAGAGAACACTTCTCTGTTACCTTTTTCTGCTCCTTTGGTTTTCATCTGCTTAATGAACACCACTTTTCCCTGCTCTCTCAGATTTTTGGTTTTCATCCACTTATGAATACCTACTTCCTTCTCTAACCCCTCTTATTTTCCAAATGCTAACCAACAAAAATTTCATCATCACCAAAAACGCAATAAAAAGCTTACCGTACTTTTTCATTCGTACGGTAAGCTTCATTTTAAGCTCTATCTTTTAAATTGGAACCACTCAAAATCAAAATTACTACCTGGTAAAAAGACAAAAGTTACTTTTTGTATTCCAGTTATTTTCTCTAAATCAAATACGCGTTCTTCATAGCCAACAGAGTAAAGAAATTCAACCATCTGATTGCTTTCGCCTTCTTGGTTTGCGGAACGTATATGAATGGTGTTTTTTTCAATTGGTGACTTTCCTGAAATAATGAGCTTTGTTGCCCCTGTCTCAGTAAAATCAAATTCTTCAAAAGTTAATGATACATTATTGCCAATTCCTTCTACGCAATTTTCTTTTACTTCAAAGGTATCCCCATAGATGTGGTTACACTCAGACGCATAATTACGTTCAAACGCTTGATTTTTCTTTTCAAAATAAAAACCTTTAATATGGACCTTCTGATGTAAGACAAAGCACAGTGATTTAATTCCACGAAGTCTTTTTGACAATTGGAATGTCTCTTCCTGATAAACATTCCACTTAGATGGCTTTTGATAAATGACATCTGCTAATAGCTCACTGCCCTCTTCATCTGGCATTCCTTCCCAAATTTGGATTGGATACTCCTCATCTGATAAGGAAAAAATCGGCATCGTTATTTTGTCTGATCCATAATTTCCAAAGTCTATTTCTCGAAACCCTACTTGTGTTTCACCATCCCTACTTGTGGCGACACCTCGTTCATTCCCATTAGTTACTTCGCCTTTGGTGTAGTCATATAAACCAGCTGAGATAAATCCGTACGGATCCTTATAGGCTTTTCCGAGACCAGCTGCCTTAAACTCTAGCTCGGAAATGAGTTTTGTTTTATCTGTACCATTCTTATTTGTACAACGAAGACGAAATTCACCATCTCCTAAAGCACTAACCTTTACTTTATCACCTGCTACTTCCACTTTCGAAATATTCGATTCAATACCAGCATCGTTTACAACACTCCACTCTACTTCTCTATAAGAAGTGTCTGCAGGGATTAGTTTAGCATGAACGAATATGTCTGTTTTAGTTGGGTCGAATAATTGCCCAGATTCACTAATGATTTCAATTTTACGAAGAGGAATTTCTCCTTCTTCTCCCATCACAATTGGTGTATCAGTGTTTTTCATCGTTGCAGATATCCCAACTAATTCATTGTCTTCAGCCGGTTGAGCGTCTATTTCTAGGCATGCACTCTCTAGTCCTTTAGAATTTACCTCTATCTGAATTTTCCCAGGTTCAGTCGTTGCAGCAATTATGGCCATTAGCTTCCCACTAAATAATCTTCTGCTTAAACCTTTGTACTGGTCATAATCCGTACTATCTCCATTATCTAGACCAATCAAACGACCAGCACCTGTTACATTTACATTTACACGGTTTGTAGCATTTTCAACTAGGTTTCCATCCTGGTCCTTTGTTGCAATTTCGATAAAAGCAATATCCGTTCCGTTTGCAGTAAGTATTCGCTTATCTGCATTCAAGCAAATTTTCTTCGCATCATCGAAAGAACTTTTCGTATCCGTTGCGATAATATTCCCTTTTTCATCATAGGCAATGGCTGTTAACTGCCCTTTTTCATAAGGAATTTTCCACCAGCCAACCAGCTCTGTTCCCTTTTCATGATCGATAACATGTGTACCAATCTTATTACCATTCAGCTGTAATTCCACTTTAGGTGCGTTTGAGCATACACGAACATCAATCATCTGCCCTTCACTAAAATCCCAATAAGGAAAAAGATGTACCATTGGTTTTTCCCGGTAGTCTGTCCATTCTGCTTGATAAATATAAAAGGAATCCTTCTTAAAAGTAGCTGTATCAATTTGACCAAAATATGCATTTTTCGTATGATAAGGGGTTGGTTCCCCGATATAGTCAAAACCTGTCCAAATAAAGGTTCCTAGGGAAAATACTGCATCTCTGTCTGCTATAATACAAGCTTCCGTTGACTTAGCCCCCCAGCTAGTGGAGCTATTCCCAAGGGCCGAACACTGTTCATCATCATCTGCAAGAATGGATTGTTCATAAGGGAAATGATAAATGCCCCTACTTTGGACAACAGATGCAGTTTCACTACCATATATAATCCAGTCTGGATGCTCTTCATGGTGTTTTTGATAATATTTTTCACCATAATTATAGCCTGCTACTTTTACAATATCTGCACATTTTTGTGCATTTTCCCATGGCATATAATTGGATCCAATCGTCATCCATGCATTTTGCTTCGGATCATATTTATGTACTTCCGCCATTAACTTTCTAGTTAATTCCTGCCCTCGCTCATCTGCATGGGTATCATAAATCTCATTTCCAATGCTCCACATTAATAAACTTGGATGATTTCGATCGCGCTTCACCCAGCTTTTCACATCGATTGGTGCCCATTCCTTAAAGAATCGTGCATAATCATACTTTGTCTTTGGTCTTTCCCACATATCAAAAGCTTCTGAAATAACGAGAAAGCCCATCTCATCAGCCAAGTCCATTAATTCCTTTGCAGGCATATTATGGGCTGTCCTTATGGCATTCACACCCATTTCTTTCAATATTTCAAACCTTCTCTTTAAAGCTTGTTTATTAAATGCAGCTCCTAACGCTCCCAAATCATGATGTTCGCAAACTCCATTCAGCTTCATCCTTTTGCCATTTAAATGAAAACCTTGCTTTGAATCCAGAATTATATTTCGAAAGCCAATGTTTTGTGTAATAGCTTCTACTGTCTTTAATTCCTGATTGATAATTTGTAATTCTGTTTGAAGCTGATAGAGATTGGGCTCGTCCATGCTCCACAGCAATGGATTATCGACAATGAGCTTTTGCTGATTCAAGACAGAATTTTCCTTACCAAAATCTATCGTTTCAGAGACAGATGCTATTCTTTGATTTTTGAAAAAAATTGAATGGCTAAGCTGCACATCTTGATCAAGTGCTAATTCTGTCTCAACTTCAACATGCCAGCGAGTATCCTCTTGATTCATCGTAATGTATATTCCATCTGTTACAAGATGATTAGTATCTCTTGTTTTAAGCCAAACGTTACGATAAATTCCAGCTCCTGAATACCACCTACTATTGGGGCTTTCATATACAACCTTCACGAGTATGTTATTTTTCCCATCAACCATAGCGGCTGTAATATCATGCTCAAACGAGGAGTAACCATTTTTCCATTCCCCTACAAACTGATTATTTACATACACAGTTGAATCCATATATACGCCATCAAAGCTTAGCAGTACTTGTTCACCTTGTTGCTTAGAATAGAAAAAGCTTTTGCGATACCAGCCAATGCTAGATTCATAGAGATCAAGAGTATTATAAATAAGCCAGTCATGTGGCAAATCAATTGGCACAAAATCTAGGTTTCTACTATCTTCGACTTCTAAACTTGTTTTTGCAAATTCCCATTTATCATTAAAAAGCGTTTTCATATTCATGTAAGGTTGCTCCTTTATCGTTAATTTCCTATACATTTCCCTGCGAGGAAAGGGGTTGTATCAATCGCTAATATTTTTATTACCTTTGAAAAAATGATTTAGTTGCACTTATTGCTTCAAGAGAAAGGATTGAAACCTTCCTCTGCCTACTTTATCTCTGGAATACGCTTAATAGTTGGATCGGTAAAAATATCGTATTCATCCCGACTAGTCGTTGAAAACTCAGAAATGACAGCTCCCTCTTCACTTGCCTGGAACCAATGAAGGGTATTAGGAGGGATTGTGTATTGGTCTCCAGGATTCAATTCTATTTCATGAAAGACGGTGTAATATTCTTTGCTTGCTTCTGGAACAGTTGCTTTTCTATTCACTGTCTCTTCTCCTTCCACATACAAATATACTTTCCCGAATCTGCATCGAAAGGTTTCTGTTTTTCCTACAATATTATTGATTGGTGGATGTTTATGCTCTGGACAAGTTTGATTTGGAAATAACACTAGTTCCTTCGCACAATAATGATCATTATTGATATACGTAATCAGCTGTAATCCTTGTGTATCTAATTGATCTAATCCAAAGTCCGCTACCTCTACTGCTTCTTGCTCTGATTCACTTAAGATAATTCCTGCCTGATTTAAGAATTCGAGGGTACGCTTTTGTACTTCTTGATAGATCGTGTTAGTCAACATATTAAGCATCCTTTCCAAAAAGATTGTTATGGACATCATAAATTGCAAAAGCTGTTACTTCTGTTGGTATTCTATTCAGTTAAAAAAAGTCCCTTTATATGGGCAGAAGATATGGTAGCTGAGCCATTGATGGCTACATTAATCATCCATGCGCGGCTCCTTTCTATTTCATTTTATTTGCGACCTTAATGAATAATACAAATTTTATTGAAGGAAACTAGAATTGCCTAATTGGAAATGAGACGAAACTATTTTTAGTAATATCTAGATGGAAATAAAAATACTAAACTAGTATAAGAGAGGAAAATATCAAAGAATTGCTTAATTATTTCATGGTTATTTTTTCTGAAACATCTGTATACACTTTTTGATAACGATTACATATTTCTGTAAAATTTTTACTTATTATACAGAAATATAAATTAGTACTTTCAAATCTTTATTATAAGAAGAAAATTCTTTCTTTTCAAGATAAAATTGTAAACCTTTTCTTTTTAAATCAAAAAAGATGGCTCTTACGCATCCTTTCAGATACATTAGAGCCATCTTTTTTGATTCCTTATGCCGGATTTACTTCTAGTTCTACTTTAATTTTGATATCTTTTCCTACTAGTACGCCACCTGATTCAAGTACTGCATTCCAAGTAAGACCGAATTCTTCACGGTTGATTTTTGTTTCTGCTTCGAAACCGTAAACTTCTACGCCCCATGGATTTGTGCCTTTTCCGCCGAATTCTACATCAAATGTAACCGGCTTAGTAACATCCTTGATCGTTAAATCACCTGTTACTTTATAGTCATCGCCATCTTTTGTAATTGATGTTGATTTAAAATCAATTGTTGGATATTTCTCTGTATCGAAGAAATCACCTGATTTTAAATGATTATCGCGATCTTCGCTATGTGTATTAATGCTTGCTACATCAAACTTGAATGCAACGCTAGCTGTTGTTAAATCTGTTAAATCAGCAGCTTCAACGTCTGCAGTGTAAGAATCAAATTGCCCCTTTACTTTTGAAACCATCATATGTTTTACTTCGAATCCTACGCTTGAATGTGATTGATCAACTGTCCATTTTGCCATTTTAAAATTCCTCCCATTTTCCTTTTGTTTTTTTACTTTGAATTCAAGATATTTATTATAAAATTAGTCTCCCTTGATCTTTCTAGAAAATTTCAAGGCAAACTGATTAGAGATTGCTATTGATAATTTACTTTGAAATAAGTTATCTCTAATTAAAGATAATTTTAACACATCTATTTGTTTTGTCTATACTTTGCTGAAAAAATTTTAAAAAAATTTATGGAGAAATTATTCCCATCGTAAATTCCTTCTCCAAAAGGCTTGCTGTGCTTTTCCATTTCATTATGTACAGGGAAGGTGTTCTCTACTTTTACTGAATTTCTTTTGTCATTCAAACTATAAAAATAGTCCTTTTGTTAAAGTAACTAACACTTAACAAAAGGACTATTTCATTTGAAAATGTATTATTATGCTTTAGAATACTTCATCATTCTAAATACAAGGAACCCAATCCCTGCTACTAATAAAATACCACCAACCAAAAGCATTGTGTACATACTTGTAGCTGTATTTGGAAGAGCATTTCCTTCAGAAGAATTGGACACTGTTTCTTTAGAGCCTTGATTATCATTAACATCCTGCTCTAATTCCGTATCATTTTCAATACCAGCATTATCTCCAATATCTGTATTATCATCATCCGTTTCTGAACCTGTTGCATCTGTTGGATTATCTGTATCGCTACTATCGTCTTCATTCCCACCAGTTTCAGGATTTTCTACTTCTGGTTCCTCTGGTGTAACTTCTTCCTCTTCATCCCCAGGTGTTTCTGGATCTGTCCCAAGCAAATCAGTAATTCGTCCTTCTAGAACAGGGTCGACCACTCCACCTAAATCCTCGACCATATATTTACGAAGCTGTTCCCAATCAATTTCACCAATATCTTGCACTCTACCCTCTTGATATGCTTTAGCGAATACGTCAAATCCATCTCCGCCTTTAGCAGTAAAGTTATTTGTTGTTACAAGATATTTCTGATTTGCTTGGATCTCTTGATATTCTCCATTTACTTTTACATACATGGATATAACACGAGATCCAGACTCTTTTGTACTATCATACGTAAATTTCATGCCAGCTACATGGAGGAAACCACCGCTTTCTGCTGGTGCTTGACTTACACTATGTTCAAGAATTTGCTTTATTTCCTCACCAGATAGTTCTACAACTACTGGGTCATTTCCAAAAGGAAGCACAGAAATGATTTCTCCAATTGTAATGGGACCTTCCTCAATTGCCGCACGGATTCCGCCACCATTTTGGAATGCAATAACGGTTTCTGGATATCTTTCTTTTGCTTTGGCAAGCATTGCATCTGTCACAAGATTTCCTAATTCTGTTTCATTTGCGCGGACACTTACATCACTGTCCGTAAGACGTGGATTTGCTAGAGTTTTCTTAGCAATTGCCCCAGATTCCTGTGTAGAAAGCTCGGTTATTTTTTCTTTATATGGAGCTAAAATAGCTGCAGCTTCTGAATCTTCTTCTTTACTAGCAACATCAATTAGCTGTCCAGCTTGTCCGATAACTACACCATTTCCATCAAATTCCACCTGTAGTTTTCCTAATAATTGCGAATATTGATATGCTTGAACAACAACGGTCGGCTCTTTTTCTGTGCCCTTCTCATCTTTATTTACAACAACTGGCTCGCTTAACTGTGTATGAGAATGTCCTCCAACTACTACATCGATTCCATCGACATATGTAGCTAGCTGTAAATCGTTCCCGAAATCAGGATTGCTATCATAACCAAGATGAGTTACAGCAACAATTTTATTAATTCCCATTTCTTCAAATGCTTGTACAGCTCGTTCAGCCTCTTTAATATAGTTTAAGAATTTTACATTTACAGGACTAGAAATATTTGCTGTATCTTCTGTCGTTAAACCAAAAATCCCAATCTTTTCTCCATTTACTTCTTTCACCATCCCATCAAAAACTTTCCCATCTTCTGGTGAATCAGTAAACTCATTTTTAACAAGCTTATTCATGAATGCATCACCGGAAAGATCTACATTTGTTCCAAGTAGTGGGAATTTTGCTGCAGAAACAAACTCTGATAAGGATTTATGACCATTCTCACTAGATCCTAAATCAAATTCGTGATTTCCAAAAACCATTGCATCCAAATCCATCATATTTAATAGAGCTAAATCTGCTTTTCCATGATATTCATTGAAATACAATGTACCAGAAAAAACATCCCCTGCATTAAAAAGTAGCGCTTCAGGATCTTCTGTACGTACCTCTTTAATCGCTGTCATCATTTTTGGTAATAGATCAGCATGTGCATGTGTATCATTCATATGCATAATCGTAAGCTTAAAGCTATCACTATTTTCCTCAGCATATGTACTAGCTGGTAAAACAATGGATACTAAAAGTGCAAGTGTAGTAATAGCGCTTAAAAGAAATGTAAAATGCTTCTTCCCTTTCATCAACCAGTTACCCCCTAATTAGTTCTGTTGACCGTAAATGGAGCTAATCGAATCACCACTCTTTTTGTCAACTATTCTCCCTTATTGTAGAAACTCTCTATTAATCTACTATTAAGTGTTTGTAAAAAACAAAAAATATTTCCCCTTTAAATGACACCCCCTAATCCTTCTATCAACAACTGTGAAAATTCAATACATATAAATGGTAGTTTTCATTAACTAGTATAAAAAATTATTAAATCATTATCTATGCATTAAATAGACTTTTCTGAAAATGAATAAAAAGGCCCTGCTTTAAATCATTAAATCAAAGCAACAGGACAAAAAAAGAGTGAAACTATTTATACTAATCTTTTCCGTAAAAAAAGATTACTAGTTGATAGGTTCACTCTATTATTTATTTAGTTTTGTTCAAGGATTAAAACTCTCTAGCGAATACATCGACATGATCAGACAATTCTACCTATAACTAAAAAAAATAGGCACCAACAAAGTTGATACCTACTTTTTTTATTAACAGAATGAATCCTTTGATTTTGGTACAGAGAGTCCAAATAATGGGCGGAGGTATAAGGCTACGAACGTTCCAGCTAATGCTAGAATACCCCAAACATAACCATGTACGCTGAATGATGCGATACCGCCAAAATACGCACCAACGTTACAGCCAAATGCTAAACGTGAGCCATATCCCATTAGTAAACCACCAATAATCGATGCAAGCACATTTCCAAGTGTCACTTTTGAAAATTTAAATAGTCCACCTGCAGCTGATGCTAAAAAGGCACCAAGGATTACTCCAAAATTAAGGATTGTAGTTGAATCTGCAAAAATAGATGCTTCTAGAGCTTGTGCATTTCCTTGCCAGAATCCCCAGCTTGCTACATCCATTCCAAAGAATTGCGCTACTTTTGAACCCCATAAAGCAAATGCAGACGTAATTCCCCATGGTGTGCCACGAGTCATTAATGTTAATGCGTTAAGTACAGCTAACACGATTGCTGCTGCAAATAATGGCCAAGAACCGCGGAAAATACGTTTCCAGCCTGTTGTTGTTGGCAGTGGGGCCATTTTTGGTGCTTTTCTTTTTCTTTCCACAACCAATGTAATCCATGCAATGAATCCAAATAAGATAATAGATACAAGCCAAGCTCCACCATAGCCAAGACCTGTTGATGTTGCTAATGAAATCGGTGCAAAAGATGGTAGATCTTCTGTCCAAAAAGACAGATGAGCTGCCCCAATCGTTGAACCAATAATAAAGAATAATAGTGTTACGAACGCAACAGAACGTCCCCCACCTACTGCATACAAGGTACCGGATGCACATCCGCCACCAAGCTGCATACCAATACCAAACATGAAGGCACCGACAACAAGACTCACACCAACTGGTGATACATAACCTGTTGCTCCAGTTCCAAAGAATGAAATGCCGTATGCTAAGATTGGTGCAAATAACGATACTGCCACTGCTAGCATTAACATATGTGCACGCAATGCTTGCCCATTACCAACTGATGCAAGTCTGCGAAATGCTGATGTGAAACCAAAACGAGCATGAAACAATGTATAACCAAGTAAAAGACCTAAAATTAATAATATAGGCTGCATACTCTTTTGTGTCATTATTAAGTAGACTAATAGAATTGCTGCAACAATAAGTCCACCGATAATTAAAGGCATCTGTGGAGCCTTTAATCCTTTTTGATGTTCAGGTAGACTCTTTGCATTTTGAGTCGATTGAACGTTTGCTGAAGTTGCCACCCCAAAACACCCTTTCCCCATTTATATAGTCGGAATTACTTTTTTTATCATAAAGTTATTTTAAGGTAGTGTCAATATAAAAATCCTCCTTTTTTTATTTTTATAAAAATAAAGCCTTTTCATCCATATAAAAAACCAGAAGTCATTACTCCTGGTTTCTTCCTATTATTCTTTTTTCATTATTGATTTCCTTTTTTAACCCATTCTGCAACTGTAACAGTACGTTTTGCTTGGTGTTTTACAGCTCCTTGAACGTCTTCAATCATTTTACCGTCTTGTCCAACTGTTACACTTGTTCCATATGGATTTCCACCTGCTCCGAAAAGAACTGGATCTGTGTAACCTGGAGTAGCAATAATCGCACCCCAATGCATCATAGAAGTATATAGAGACAATAATGTTGCTTCTTGACCACCATGTGGATTTTGCGCAGAAGTCATCGCACTCACTACTTTGTTAACCGTTTTTCCTGTTGCCCATAATCCACCTTGTAAATCAATGAATTGCTTCATTTGAGATGGCATTGTGCCAAATCGTGTAGGAACGCTGAAAATAATGGCATCTGCCCATTCAATATCTTCTGATGATGCAACAGGTACGTCTTTTGTTGCGTCTACTGTTGCTTTCCATACTTCATTGCTGTCGATAACAGATTGTGGAGCTAATTCTTGTACTTTTACTACCTTCACTTCTGCTCCTGCTTCTTTTGCTCCTTCTGCTGCCCATTGTGCTAGTTGATAGTTTGTTCCACCCATACTATAAAAAACGACTGCTACTTTAACATTTGACATACTTTCCATCTCCTTTGATTTTCCGAATAATTTATTTAATATCCCCATAAGTACACCTGCTTTTATTTAGTAAAGGAAACTTATAAGAACCACCTCCATTGAAAGGATATTTCAATGTTAGCTGTTCTTCTTATTCCCTATTATATGAAATTTATGATTATTTTTTTCTTTTAACTAGATTAGATTAGCTATTAATAAATGTAGCATACCATTTAGCAGCTGCTTCTACTTCTTGTGCTGTTAATTGGTGACCTCTATTTTCCCAATGCATTTCTACATTAGCGTTGGCAGCGGCTAGCAATGATTGTAACTCTGTTGATTCTTCTGGTGAACAAATTGGATCATTTGTTCCTGCTGCAATAAATACTCCTTTTCCTGTTAAATCAGGAAGAGTAATTCCTCTTCTCGGAACCATTGGATGATGAAGAATGGCTGCTTTTAATGCATCCTGATAATGGAATAATAAGCTTGCTGCAATATTAGCACCATTAGAATAACCAATTGCAATAACATTGGCTCTGTCAAATTCATATTTTTCGGCAGCTTCATCCAGAAATTCATTTAATTCTTTTGTGCGAAAAATCAAATCCTCTTCATCAAAGATACCTTCTGCTAAACGCTTAAAGAAACGTGGCATGCCGTTTTCTAAAATATTTCCGCGGACACTTAGCACGGAAGCACCATCATCAATCATCCCAGCAAGAGGCAATAAATCTAATTCTGTTCCCCCTGTACCATGCAACATCAATAATGTTGGCTTTTGTGGATCTTTTCCTTTATTGAAAATATGTTTCATTCTTTCTCCTCCTCTAGAATTTTAACTTGTACATTAGGCAAAGAAGCTGTAAGCTCTTCTCTTTTTTCCTCTAGCCAATCAGGTAGCATAAGCTTCTCCCCTAGATTGCTTAATGGCTCGTCTACAGCAAATCCAGGTCCATCTGTAGCTATTTCAAAGAGTATGCCGCCCTCTTCATGAAAATATAATGCTTTAAAATAGTTTCGGTCTTTAAGCTCAGTTGGATAATACCCCTTTTCTACTAGAAGAGCCCTCCATTGCTGAAGCTCTTGTTCATCTTTTGCACGCCAAGCAATATGATGGATCGTGCCTGCTCCCATGAGACCGCGAACGGTTGGTGATAATCTGATATCAATCATATTACCTATATGTGATTCAGATGAAAAACGCAGATACTCAGCGTCTTCTCCAACACATGTAAAACCTAATATATTTTCAAGCACTTCTGCAGTTTTATTTGGTTGAGCAGAATGTAACGTTGCCCCGCCAAATCCCTTAATTGCAACAGAGGAATGAATATCGCCGATTTTCCAATTATTTAGTGGACCTTCCTTTCGTTCAACTAATTCGATAAGAAGACCATCTGGATCAGCAAACTGCAAATACTTTTCGCCGAATCTACTGTAATTCTCCACTTTCACTCCAAAATGTTGAAGTCGACTTTCCCAAAAACCACTAGAACCAACTGGTATAACATAGCTTGTAACACCAACTTGCCCTGTGCCAATTCTGCCCTTCAACTGTTTTTCCCATGGAAAGAAGGTGATGACAGTGCCTGGATTGCCAGTTTCATTCCCAAAATATAGATGGTACACTTCTGGTCGATCAAAATTAATTGTTTTTTTCACTAATCTTAATCCAAGAATACTTGCATAAAAATCAATATTTCTTTGTCCATCATTCACCATAGCTGTAATGTGATGAATCCCTGCTGATATTAGCAACCCTATCCTCTCCATTCAAAGAAATTATTTTGGTCTTTCTTTTGTGAAGATTTCTCCAATTTTTGCATAATCATTTCCTGCTAATCTGCTGACAGCACCTAATCCTCTTGGATTAATTCTACCGTCCTCGTAAATTTCTTCCTCGATATGGTATTGCACCACTCTTCCGATAAGAAAATCACAGCCAGGCTGGGCATTTTTATCCCCCAATTCTAATGCGTGCTCTAGCACGCATTCCAAGCGGATTTTTGCTTCTTTGATGCCAGGCACATTGATTTTTCTGCTTTCCATTGGTGTTAGGCTAGCCAATTCTATCTCACTTTCAGTTGGTGAAAGGGATGCTGCCGTTTGATTAATCTGTCCGACATTTTGGTCATCCACAATATGAATAACAAATTCCTTTTTGTTTACTATATTTCTCGCAGTATCCTTCTGTTTTCCATTAGAGCGTTGAATAGATACAGACACCATAGGAGGTTGAGAAGACACAATATTAAAGTAGCTAAAAGGAGCTCCATTTAAAACGCCCTCTTCAGATAAGCTAGTAACAAAGGCAATTGGCCTTGGAATGATGCTTCCGATTAAAAATTTATAATTATCTCTTTCTGAAATTGTATTCGGATCTATGGCACGCATTAAAGAATCATCCTTTACAAAGTTAATCGAGAATTCTTACTTCAACTGGTATTAATCTTCGTTCTAACTGTTCTCTATATTGCTCATATTGACTTGGCAACATTAAATTTTCTCCCATTGTTTCTTGAGATTCATCAATTGCAAATCCTGGAGGGTCTGTTGCAATTTCAAAAAGAATTTCCCCATGCTCTCTAAAATAGATTGCATTAAAATAATTTCGGTCTTGAACTGGTGTAACTTGATATCCATTTGCTGAAACATGTTTTTGCCAATCTAATTGATCCTCATCATCCACTGCTCTAAAGGCAATATGGTGCACGGTTCCAACACCCATCGAGCCACTTCTACCTGCTGTTATTTTAAGATCAATCACATTTCCAATATCGCTGAAAGAACGAAATCTAATATATTCTCCTTCTTCTCCAACCTTTTCAAATCCCATTACCTTTTCTAAAACTTCCGCTGTCTTATCTGGTTGCTTGGATAAAAGAGTAGCACCGCCAAACCCTTTAATTGCGTACTCAGGCATTATCTCGCCAAACTGCCAGCTATTGTTTTTCCCTTCTTCTCTTCCCACAATTTCTAGCAATAATCCATGAGGATCCGTAAACGCTAAATATTCTTCTCCGAAACGCTCTGTTTTGGTAAAAGGAATAGCAAACTTTTCTAATCGATTTTCCCAAAATGGAAGTGCGCCTTTTGGAACAACATAAGAGGTTACTCCAACTTGGCCATCTCCAATTACACCTTGGTGTGCACCAACCCATGGGAAGAAAGTAATTATCGTTCCAGGGTTTCCTCCTTCATCTCCAAAATATAAATGATAGGTTCCTGGGTCATCAAAGTTTACGGTTTGTTTTACTAAACGTAAGCCCAGTACTCCTGCATAAAAATCGACATTTTCTTGTGGATGGCCTACGATTGCTGTAATATGGTGAATTCCACTTGTTTTTTTCGTCATTTCAATTCACTCCCATTCTTTTATTTATTCTTCTTTATTCTTAATATTAGATAATAGATGAAAAATCATTTGTGCGTTTTTTATAAAATGTAATTATTAATATGAATTAAAGTATTATTAATTCGAGATATTAATTTAAAAAAATTACATGCTTTGTGCATGGAGACCTAATTTTTTTAGCTGTTCAATCAGCAATTCTTTTTCTTTTATTTCCAGTCCGCCACATATCTCTCTCATTGCTGCCTTATGCTTTGGAAAGACTTTGTCCATCAGTTCCGTTCCTTCTTCGGTAATAACTGCATATGTTATTCGGCGATCTTTAGGACATGGCTTTCTTCTTATTAATTTTTTATTCTCTAATTTATCAACAACATAAGTAATACTACTACTTGCAATCAGTACCTTCTCACCAATCTTTTGAATAGGCTGATCTCCTTTGCTGTAAATTAATTCAAGAACAGAAAACTCTGTAGGATTTAATCCAAGACATTTTATATCTTCTTCTACTCGTTTCTTAATCGATTGCAAAGCTCTCGATAAAACGACAAATACCTTTAAAGATAAATCTTCATCATATGTTAATAATTCTTTATTATCCATGATAATCTCCCTTTCAATTATCTTGAATTCGAGATAATTATATAACATCAGAATAGTATGTGTCAACCATGATAACCTATCTATCTAATTTTCTCTTAGAAATTAGAAACCATCCCCTACTTAAGCAATTAGTTTGCATATAAAAAGCCGATTGGTTTTTTATTAAAACCGACCGGCTGTAAGAATTTAAGAAGGATTAACAAGCTCTGCTTTCTGTGCCTGCTTTGCATGTAATTTTTCATCGCAAATCTAGCTATTGGCTGTGCAATAATAACTCAATCCAAAATGCTACCCCAAAGTCCCTAAACCAATTGTGAAAGAAATTCTGAAAAGGTTCAAGGCTTATTTGTTTAGTACCAACCCAATTACCGATAATGGTAAGAAGAATGGATAAAACCGTAACATTCATTACAATGTTTAATAACACTCTTGCATTAAATCCATCTGTTTTTCCAACGAATTTTGGCATCACTTTTCCAACTATTGGCCCCGCAACAAATCTTACTAACAGCATAACGATAATCCACATAAACGGAATGACCTTCAAGGTTTCCAAGTAATTTTCCTTACTAAAACCTAATTGAAGCCCCATAATAACCGGTGCAATAGTGTTAACTGAAATAATTAACATAAATATGATGCCTTCTTTTGGATTTTGAGGCAGTCTATCTTCCTTATACATATTTTTACCCTCCGAAAATAATTAATATTTCAGATGGCAGACGTATCATGCGACATATATTTTTGGCCAGTTAAACTATACCAATATCTCTACACACAGATTTTTTAATTCTATCACGATATCACATGAATTCTTGTCTTGAAAAATATTAGTATTTGTGAGCAAAATAGGACTTTGTTTTTTATAGATGGTGGTTGGTGTGTTTGGGTTATATATTTGGTTTTTGGATCATATCTGCTTGGTTTTGGATCATTTATTTTGTTTTTGGATCATATCCACCTCTCTTTGGATTATTTATTGGTTTTGGATCATATCCACTTTCCTTTGGATCATTTATTTTGTTTTTGGATCATATCCACCTGCCTTTGGATTATTTATTGGTTTTGGATCATATCCACCTGCCTTTGGATTATTTATTGGTTTTGGATCATTTATTGGTTTTGGATCATATCCACCTGCCTTTGGATTATTTATGTAATTTTCGGATCATATCTGCCTCCCTTCGGATCATTTATTTCGTTTTTGGATCATATCCACCTGCCTTTGGATTATTTATTGGTTTTGGATCATATCCACCTGCCTTTCAATCATACAGCTCAATCCTGCATCAATTTTCAATTAGCGATAGACATAAACCGTGCCAATACTAAACTCTAACTAACATCTAAACGAAAATACAAAAAACAGGTGGAATTGCTTCCACCTGTTTGCTCTCGTTACTAATCATGAAGACTTCTTTTGTTTTTTTCGAGAAGAATCTGCCTTTGCTCTTCCCGTTTCCTTTGTAGTTGTCCCTTGTCCTTCCGGTTGAGTGGATCCTAAACCAATTGTTGATGGATCTGCTTTTCTGTTTGACATACTTATTCACCTCCATTGACTAGTTTTCCTTGAATAATCCAAGTTATGTGAACCATTGTAGAAAGAACTCCTGAAACATTATTTGCAGTTATTCGTATTACTTTACATAAGCATGAAACATACGCTTTCCTTTGCATGGAAAATGTCAGTTAAGAATAATTAAACAAGTAATAGATAAAAAGGAGTGTGAGCATGCCATGAATAATCGAACAAATACTAGTTCAGTCATTTCGTTAACGTTCGGTATTTTATCGTTATTCATTCCCTTCATTGGTCTTATCTTAGGAATAATTAGCATCGTCTATTGGAGAAAAGCAGTTAATGAAATCAACAAAACGAATGAAATTGGGAGAGGTTTTGCAACAGCTGGTTTAATATGTAGTGTAATCGGGATTGTTTTCCAACTTTTAACTATATTAGGTATTGTTGCGTTCTTTTCAGTGGCTATTTCGGGATGAAAATTTTTTGTAAAGCTCTCCCATTACGGAGAGCTTTTTTGAAAGTATATTTTGCATTAATTCCTATTTTTGGCTGTTTGGATCATATCTGCGTTTTTTAGATCATTTCCTTTCTCTCTTAAGAATAAATAAAGCTAAGATAGTCCATTTCTACTTCCGATTATATCCTCACCCCCTCTAGCGACGTTATACTTGTACATAAATCCCCAAAAAAATACAGTCTTTAAATTAAATCCATCTTTTCATATAGTTATCACACAGGAATCTAAATGGGGAGGGGTAATTATATGAAAATAGAAACACCAAAAATTCCAACTGAATTACCTTCAAAGAATTTTCACGACATATTATATGAGGAAGATCTAGAGCTAGAAATGTGCCAGATTCAGCATTCGATTTTTAATGATGAAGTATTAAATAAAGTGCGATTATCTAAAATGGTGCTGAAAAATTGCAAATTTATCAACACTGATTTTTCTGGTATTGAAATGACAGATGTTGCATTTGAAAACTGTGATTTTTCTAATGCGAAAATGAACATTTCTTCTATACACAAGTGTACATTCCGCAATTGCAAATTATTAGGTGTCGATTTTACAGATTCTCGGTTTGGAAATGTTCAATTTATGGATTCTTTACTGAATTTAGCAGCATTCGGTAGTTCTAAATTAGAAAAAGTTCAGTTTCAAGATTCATCAATAGAATCATCTGATTATTACGACTGTATCTTTAAAAAGGTTGAGTTTAAAGCATGCATGATGGACGGGGCGAATTTTGAAAGAACCTCTCTTAATGGAGTCGACATAAGCACATCCACTTTCCAATCACTCGTAGTATCTCCATCAGATTTACGTGGCTGTAAGGTTTCTACTTATCAAGCTATTCAATTTTCCGCTCTATTAGGATTGGAAATCATTGACTGAGTACGGAATACAGAAAAAGCTAGCAAGTCTGACTTCCTAGCTTTTTTATCATTACGAATGGCTACATTCAAACATTATCTTCACAGGCTTGTTATCAGTTAGAGAATAGTCAACAGCCAATTGGCGAAATTGCATGGAACTGTGGGTACAATAATTTGCGATCTTTTCATCGTAATTTGAAAAAGATCACTCGCTTTTCGCCTAGAAAATATCGAGAGCACTCCTAAGAACATGTATATTATGCTAATTTTATGTACATTTTATAGATACAATGCTTAAAGGTGGGATCTCTATGGAAAACGCCTCAAAAAGGTTGCAAATATTGATGGGCGACACGTTACAAATCCTTGATCATATGAAAGTAGATGCAGACAAAGATACGATGCTTCAGCAAGTAAAAAATGATTTACAAGAACAGAATAACCGAATGGAAAATCTGACACAATCAGACGAAGAAATCATCAACACTGCGATTTCCATGACACAAAGCTTGGATAGAATAAACAATCTAGTCCAACAATTAGAAGCAAGTTTAATGGAGGATTATCAAGCATCAACGGGGGGCATTGATGAATATCAACATATGTCCATTGATGAGCAAAGGGAACAGCCCGAAAGCTATCATGATAAGATTGATTACTTAAGTGCCGTAAAGATCCGAGAAAATATAAATCGAATGAATGAAGTACTACTCAGCATAAGATCTTAATAATATTTATAAATGGAGAGAGGGGAAATTCCATGCCATTCGTTATAACTTCACCATGTATGCATGAAAAAGCAGGCGATTGTGTAGATGTTTGTCCTGTAGATTGTATTGCAAAGGGAGAAGATCAATTTTATATTGACCCAGATATTTGTATTGATTGTGGTGCATGTGAAGCAGTATGTCCTGTTTCCGCCATTTACCATGAAGAAGAAGTGCCACCAGAAGAACAGCCCTATATCCAAAAGGCAATTGATTTTTACAAAACATATGAAGGATGACAAGAAACAAATCAACTACATTTTAGTTGATTTCTTTCTCGTCATCCTTTTTTCCGTTTGAAAAGAATTGATTGATTTCAGTACCTCGATTTTACCATTTTCAAAAATACGAAAAACCTTGCCAGAATACTTCTAACAAGGCTCTTCATTAAATCTTTGTATTCGGTCAAGCATCAGATTAAAGAGCTTAAGCTCCCTCTTTTTCGATGTTAGCATCTATCTCTTCTTTTAACTTATTTACTTCATCTTCAATTTCAGCTGGGATATATTTTGATTTATTCAAATAGGTTTGACTTAATGAATAATCTGGAACAGCTTTGAAAGCATTTGCTAGGAAATAAAAGTTCACTTGTGCATCACTAGCAAAGCCAATTGTTTCATCAATAATGGTTTGATAGTCGCCTTTTTCTAATAAGCTAATATATTTCTTATCTTCTTCTGTTAATTCTTTAGCTTTTGTTTCTTCGTTTGCATTACTTTCTTCTTTTACTACTTCTTCCTTTTTCTCATCTGCTGCATTTCCACATCCTGCAAGTAAGAATAAGAACGCTACCATAAATAGAGAAAGATATCTCATTTAAAACCTCTCCTTATATACATATAATATAATTATTATTCTAAAAAATGTTATTACTTATGTAACCTATGTAGATACTTAAATAAAAGATAGAATCATATCATTTCTTAGATTGTTTTGTATTAATAGAAAACTTAGAATATTATTCATCTTCCGCTGAAAAATGTTCTAAAGAATCACTCACAAAGATGCTTGACTGGAACATTTTAGCACACTCTTTTTATTATATCAATATATTATGATTTGTTTATTAATTCTAAAAAATCAATTATTTTTTCCAAAAAATAAAAAATAGTACTCCTTCATAAAAGAAAGAAGCACTATTTTTAATTTCAAATTCTATAACGCTTGGCCGTTAGTAGAAATCACCTGTTTGTACCAGTCAAACGATTTTTTCTTTGTTCTTTTTAATGTCCCATTACCATAATCATCTTGGTCTACATAGATAAATCCGTATCGTTTAGACATTTCAGAGGTACCAGCAGAAATTAGGTCGATGCATCCCCAGCTTGTGTAGCCGATTAAATCAACTCCATCTTCGATTGCCTCTTTCATCTGCTCAATATGCGCTCGCATATAGGCAATGCGATAATCATCATTAATAGAGCCATCGTCTTCCACCTCATCATATGCTCCTAATCCATTTTCCACGATAAATAATGGCACTTGATAGCGATCATACATTTTCTTTAACGTGATGCGTAATCCTTTCGGGTCAATCTGCCATCCCCAATCAGATGATTCTAAATACGGGTTTTTAATTCCAGAGAAGAAGTTCCCTTTTTCCTTTAACTTATCTGGTGCTCCACTCGCAACCATAGACATGTAGTAGCTAAATGATAGGAAGTCTACTGTATGTTGTAAAAGCAGTTCCTCATCTCCTGGCAGCATATCAATCTGAATATCATTTTTCTCAAAGTAGCTTAGCATAAAGCTTGGATAGTATCCGCGCACTTGAACATCTGTGAAAAATAAATTCTTCTGATCCTCTTCCAAGGCTGCTAATACATCATCTGGATTACATGTTTCGGGATAGACTTCCATTCGTGCTAGCATACAACCAATCTATGCATTTGGAATAATCTCATGGCAGGCTTTTACCGCTCTTGAACTCGCCACAAATTGATGATGCAGAGCTTGATAAATGGCTTGTTCCTTATTTTCTACCTCATCAATTAAAATACCACTTCCAATGTAAGGAGAAAGAGTTGAGATATTAATTTCATTAAACGTTAACCAATATTTCACCTTATCTTTATAGCGGTTAAAGACAGTCTCTGCATAACGAACAAAGAAGTCTACTAAACGACGATCCAGCCATCCATTGTATTTTTGCACAAGATTCAATGGAATTTCATAATGTGATAGCGTCACTAATGGCTCAATTCCATATTTAGCTAACTCGTCAAATACTTTATCATAAAAGGCTAAGCCCTCTTCATTAGGTTCTAAGTCGTCCCCATTTGGAAAAATACGTGGCCAAGAAATAGACATACGGAAAGTTTTAAAGCCCATCTCTGCAAAAAGAGCGATGTCTTCTTTGTAGCGATGATAAAAATCAATCCCGCGACGTTTTGGAAAGTTATCTCCCTCTTCACCAGCTAATAGTGCTTCTAATTCAGCTTTGCTTTTGACATCCATCTCGATATCATTGCCACGTTCTTCTTTTGGAACGAATGTAACCATATCAAAGATAGATAAGCCTTTCCCCCCTTATAGCCAACTCTTTTTTGATAGACGGGAATATAGTAGAATTCGGCTCTTTCGAACAACTTATGCACAGACCACATTCCTATGTGCATTTCTTAGCATGATTAGGAAGAAAATCAGAACTAATATTTATT
Organism: Niallia sp. Sow4_A1; assembly: GCF_052116745.1. NCBI lineage: Bacteria > Bacillati > Bacillota > Bacilli > Caryophanales > Bacillaceae > Niallia > Niallia sp. Sow4_A1. The sequence continues at coordinate 21,038 of NZ_JBQKKM010000044.1, forward strand.
TAAGAATGGCAATCATATGCTCTTTTTTTATTGATTTAAGGGTCCCTTCATTAGACTACTTGACTTAAACCGTAGTTTAAGTCGTATACTAATTCTGTCGACAATGAATGGAGGTCTCCGAATGAAATTTTGTCATATCAGTGATGCATCAGCTAAATTTAATATTCCTGAATCAACGATAAGATATTATGAAAAGCAAGGACTGCTTCCATTAATAGAACGTGATGAAGCTGGAAGGCGGTTATTTTCAGAAAATCAAATGGAACTCCTCGGAACAGTTATCTGTTTAAAGAATACGCATATGCCTATAAAAAAGATTAAACAATATATTGATTGGATTATAGAAGGAGACAGCACCATTCAGCTACGACTGGCAATGATGGAAAATCACAGGCAAGATGTAGTCGCTGAAATATCGTTAATGGAGGAATCCCTAAAAGGAATTGATGTAAAAATAGCACGGTATACGAAAAAGATAGAGGAAAGAATATAGGAAGAAATTTGGTATCTATATATAGTATAAAATAATTCGAAAAGAGGAATCCAAATGAAACTCTCAAGCAATACAATTCTAATTACAGGTGGAAGCGCCGGGATCGGTTTAGCTTTTGCAGACCGATTTATGAAAGCAGGAAATCAAGTGATTGTTTGTGGTCGCCGAGAAGAGGTACTTCAACAGGCGAAAGAAAAATTCCCTGACCTTATTACATTTGTGAGCGATTTAGCAGTGGAAGCTGACCGTATTGCATTATTCGATTGGGTGACAGCGAACTATCCAGACGTGAATGTGTTAGTGAACAACGCAGGAATTCAACAACGTTTTAATGTGTTAAAAGCAGATGCGAAGAATGATTGGGTTTATTTTAACAAAGAAATCACCATTAATATGGAAGCTTCTATCCATCTGTCTATGCTGTTTGCACCCTATTTTTCAGAAAAAGAAAATGCGACCATTATTAATGTAACATCAGGCTTAGCCTTTACACCGATGGCAATTGCTCCAATTTATTCAGCAACAAAAGCGGCAATGCATTCCTTCACCATGAGTTTAAGACACCAGCTTTCTGATACTTCAGTAGAAGTAATCGAAGTTGCTCCTCCTGCTGTGAATACAGATTTAGGCGGTGCTGGCTTACATACAAGTGGCGAACCATTGGATGCCTTCGCAGATGGAATTTTCCAAGGATTAGAAGAAGGAAAGATGGAAATTGGATATGGAAGTTCTGTCAATCGCTTGAGAATGTCACGTGATGATTCGGATAAGCATGTGGAAAATATGTATAATGCGATGAAGAAGACGATAGAGTAAAATTTTATATAACCTTATGATGATAATTAAAGAAAACTCTCCATGAAGGTGAGTTTTCTTTATTATAAATTCGCTACTTACGCATTATATAAGTTTTTAAACGTTCCATCCTCTCTTTTGATCTTTAATTTCAAAAAGGATATAAATTCTCATGTTTTTAGTAGAAAATTCCACAGGTTACAGTTTTTTTAACTTTGTTTTAATCTCTATTTGAAACAATTCTTCCTGTAATTCTACAGAATTATTTAGCGAAGTAACTTCTATTTATGTAATTCACCAAATATATTAATTCATTCTACTCACTCCAACTATGTACAGTGTTAATACTTGTTGCACTTCCTTCGTTTTTCTTTCGATCTAGCTCCTGCAGTGCAACCTTCCCAAAAACACCCGGATTAGCAACAAACTCTGGCTCCTCTCCATTTAAGAAATTAATAACATTTTGTGCAACAGTAGTCGCCATAATATAATTACTTTCCCTTGTTGTTCCACCTACATGTGGGGTGAGTAGCACATTGGATAAGCTTAATAATTTGTTGTCTTTTGATATTGGCTCCGCTTCATAGACATCAAGGGCAGCTCCTGCGATTTTATTGGCTGATAAAATCGTGTATAAATCCTCTTGATTAATGACAGCCCCTCTTGCTGTGTTAATGATATATGCTGTTGGTTTCATCAAGGAAAATAACGCATTATCAATGGAATATTTCGTTTCTTCATTTAATGGAATATGTATAGATATAAAGTCAGACTCAGCAAATACTTTTTTGATATCGTCGGTAATTTCCACTTCTAGATCATTCGCTTTTTTCTGTTTAGTAGGACTAACCTCTCTTACCCAAGCTGATACCTTCATATCTAACCCATATACTAATCGTTTTGCTACCTCTTGTGCAATGCTCCCGAAACCTATTAGCCCTACTTTCTTCCCCTTTAATTCTTGGGTACTTATTCGATTCCTCGAATCAAAGTTTCCTTTTTCCATTTCTTTATGAAAGTTTAGAAGGGACTTACTTAATGCCATGATAAACATTACGGTATGCTCTGCAGTGGAAACTTTATTTACGGAAGGTGCATGCAATACTGGAATCCCTACCTTTGTAGCATATGCAACATCAATATTATCAAGCCCAACTCCTGCTCCAGAAATCACTTTTAAATGAGGATTAGCTTCAATTACTTCTTTTTCTATTCGTGCAGGCGCTCTTAAAACTACTGCATCCACCGCTTTAACTAATTCACATAAATTTTCCATACTATAATCATCTGTTCTTATAACCTCTGCCTTATTGTTTAAGATTTTCTCAGCTGCTTCATGATACATGGGTAATATTTGCAGCACTTTAGGTTTTGACATCCGTCATACCTCCTCATTATTAGCTGATTTATATTTCCTGTGAAATAATAAAGAAATTAGCTTTCCATGCATTTGGAGCTAGTGTTAACTCTATTTTCTTTTCTCGTTCATTTTATCAAACTATTTTGTCATTTATCGAAAAGAATCAGACAAATTTCTTCTTTCTCCAAAAAAAAACAGGCACTTTCTCATTCGAAAGTACCTGTTTTAAAGAAAAGATATATTTCATTAATTATGCGTAACATGCTTTGGTGTATTCACTTTTAAAGAAGCTTTTCGCACTAATACAAAGTAGGATAAGAAAGCTAATAAGCTTGATGCGAAGATGATAACTCCCATCGGTAGCGCTGTATATTCTCCGCCAATTCCTACTAATGGTGCAGTTAATGAACCTAGTAAAAATGGTAATAAGCCTAATAATGCAGATGCACTTCCTGCCATATGTCCCTTTGTTTCCATTGCTAAAGAGAAGGATGATGTACCAATTATACTGATAGAAGTGACGAATAGGAAAATCGGGATTGCAACAGCTAGTAATGGTGCATGTAATAAAATCGCAATTACTAACAAAATAGAAGCTGACATAGAAAGAACTAAACCACTTTTCAAGAAGGTTTTCTCCGAAAATCTAGATAATCGACCAACAATTTGTGTTCCAATAATTAAGCCAACCCCGTTTATTCCAAACAATAAACTAAAGACTTGAGGGGAAACACCATAAATATTTTGGTAAACAAAAGAAATACCAGATACATAGGCAAAGATTCCTGCTGTGGTAAAGCCTTGTGTAAATGCATAACCGGCAAATTCACGGTCTTTTAATAAGGAACCGAAATTCATGACTACTTGTTTCATATTGCTTGGTACACGTTTTTCAATTGGTAACGTTTCTTCTAGTTTAAAGGAAACGACTACAGTCAAAATGGCGCCAACACATGTTAAAACAAGAAAAACCACTTTCCAATTTGCAAAGGAAAGAATAGCCCCGCCGATAATTGGCGCCACAATTGGTCCAAGGTTTCCAATCAACATCAATGTAGCAAAAAACTTTGTTAGTTCTCTTCCACTATAAAGATCTCGAACAACAGCTCTTGAAATAACAAGACCACCTGCCGCTGCAAATCCTTGTATGAATCGTGAAACAATCAACATATAGATATTTGGCGCTACCGCACAGACTAATGAAGATAATAAATATAAACCGAGAAAAATAAGCAATGGTTTTCGACGGCCCTGTACATCACTCATTGGCCCAATAATTAACTGGCCTAAACCTAATCCTAATAAGCAAGTCGTTAAACTAACTTGCACAAGAGAGGCACTCGTGTGAAATTCCTCAACAATCGTTGGAAACGCAGGTAAATATGTATCGATTGTAAATGGACCTAATAGGGATAATGATCCCAACAGAAAAGCAATTTGTAGCCTTTTAGTATTGGATATTGTGTTCAATTTTCTATCGCCTTCCTACAATAAATTTTCTATATTCTTTCGAATATGAACCCAAAAAAATGCTTCTTTCAAAGAAGGAAGCATTTGTTGCTTTACATATTGTATTACGAATCCTGAAATATTTCACTACTTATGCACTTATTTTTTTAATATTTTGTGGGACAGGGGGTCAGACCCCCTGTCCCATCTTATCCTAATTTACGTAGCGACATATTATTTATTTTTTTGTTCTTATAGCTCATTTTTAAAGAGAATGGTATGAGCAGTAATATTATTATACTCATAATTAAAAAGGATTGTTGTATTGATAATATACCAGCTTCTTGTTCCGACATATGCTCCATATATATAATCCGCCTAGTTTCAAAAAACATAGAAAACAACACAATTGTTATCGCTCCAATAAGTTGTCTTATTACGTTATTCATTGACATTGCCCGAGATACTTGGAATTCAGGTAATGCATTTAATCCTGCTGTAGTAGCTGGTGTGTTTATAAACCCTATACCAAATCCCCTAATTATTAATAAGGTAATTAATAACATCTCACTAATATTACCAGCAGTTAGACCTAAAATGAAGGTTACACTTGATAACAGTAATATACCTAGTGGCAAAATAAATCTTACACCACTTCGATCTAATATTTTCCCACCTATCGTCATTGCTATGCCCATCACAATTCCTTGTGGAAATAAGATAAAACCTGTTGCCAGAGCGCTAAAATGGAGAACTTCTTGTAAAAGTAAAGGTAATAATAATACACCACTAAAAAGACTAGCCGTACAAACTGCTACAATGATGGTACTATTAGTAAAAATGGAATTTCTAAATATTCTCAAGTCGATTAAGGGAAACTTTGTATGTAATTCAGTATAGATAAATAATACAAATCCAATACATCCTACTAAAATTAGACATATAGTCAACCAATTATTTTCTGTAAAGCCATAAGGAATTCTATTAATCCCTAACGTTAAGCATACAATACCTAAGGTAATACATAAAAATCCCATCATATCAAACTTAAGCTTCTTTTTCTGCCACTTTTCTTTAATAAAGTAACTAGTTGAAAAGATGCAAATAATGCTTGTAGGAATATTCATTGCAAATAGCATTTTCCAAGAGCTATACTCTAAAATTAATCCCCCGATTGTTGGTCCTATAGCAGGTGCCATCATCGCTGCAACACCCCATATTCCTGTAGCAAATCCTCTTTCCTCTTTCGGAAAATAACTAAATAATATGGAAATGCTCAAGGGCATTACAAGACCGCCACCAATTCCCTGAACCACTCGAAACATAACTAATGATGGAAAGTCCCAAGCGATAGTTCCTAATAAGGATCCACATAAAAACAATAACATACCAAGTATATATACTAGCTTTCGAGTAAATAAATCAGCAATATACCCGGATAATGTCATTGTTACCATCATGGGTATCATAAAACCAACAATTACATTTTGTGCCTCCGTTGCATTAATATCAAACATATGCATAAAAGACGGAATAGAAATATTTAATATACTGTTATTTAATATTACACTGAATGAACCTAATAGCATGGCAATCAAAACGCCATGCTTAGTCTTTCTAGTTTCTACATTCGTTTCCTCATCCAAACTGCTCTTCCTTTCATTTGCTTGCTAGAATCACCCTTCCCAAAGTACTTCATTAGGCAGGACTTTATAATATTCTTCTTGTTGCTCAAATACTGAACCTATTGATAAAACTTCACCTTCAGAATAAGGAGAACCTATAATTTGAAGGCCAATTGGCAGATTTTCTTTTGAAAAACCACATGGCAATGACAAAGCAGGTAAACCTAAAATATTCGCAATAAAAGTAAATTTTCCACGCCAGAATGAAACCTCTTTTTCATATAATTCTATTTCAGGAGCTACATCAGGAAACGTTGGTGTCAAAATAACATCTACTTTATTAAATATCTCCTTAAATTCTTGCGATATCTTTTTTCTATACCTTTGTGCTTGAATATACGATTCAGCTGTATAGAATTGCCCTATTTCAAAAGCTGGTCTTAAATCAGGACCATAACCATCTGCTTTTCCCTCAAGATTATGCATATGAAAGGAGTACGCTTCAGAGGTTAAAATTGTATTATGTGCCTCTCTTAATCTATTCAAGTTAGGTATTTCTAAAGGTATAATTTCAGCACCATAATATTCAAAAGTTTTTAAGGCCTTTTTGAAAAAAATTGCTGTATCCTCATGGAGAGAATCAAAGATATACGAAACTGGAACTCCTAGCTTTTTCCCCTTTAAGCTTTCATTTTTATTAAATCCATTGATATTCCATTTTGAATGTTTATAGGATGATTCATCTTTTACATCATATCCTGAAATAGCTTCTAGAAGAATTGCGGCATCTTCACATGTTCTAGTTAAGGGACCAATATGATCTAATGTCCAAGATAGGGGAGTTACACCATGTCGGCTAACTCTACCATAAGTTGGTTTTAGACCAACAACACCACATAAACTGGCAGGCATGCGAATAGACCCACCTGTATCTGTCCCTATAGAGGCAAGCCCGAATCCAGCTTGAACCCCTGATCCAGAGCCAGAACTTGATCCGCCAGGTACTCTATTTAAATCCCAAGGGTTTTTCGTCCATCCATAGTGCGGATGTGGGCCCTTATAGGCAAATTCATGTAAATGAGCTTTCCCTATGATAACAACACCTGATTCTAGTAATTTTTTTGTTACTGTTGCATGAGTAGCTGGAATATATTCAGGATTAACTCTTGAGCCATTTGTCATTGGTATATTTGCATAAGCAATGATATCTTTTAGGGAAATAGGAATTCCATGTAATGGACCTTTGTAGTCCCCATTTATAATATCTTTTTCCGCATTTTCTGCTTGTTTCTCTGCAATGTCTGTCATTAAGGTAATAAAAGTATTTAGTTTACTTTCATATTTATTAATTCTTTTAAGCATATTTTTTAATAATTCTACAGGTGATAATTCTTTACTTTTTAACTGCTCACCAATACTTGCAATAGTCATTAATTGAACGGTTTCCATTTTCTAATTCCCTCTTTCTAAATGGATTCTATTAAAAAACTATGCTTTCCATTACATACTAATGGAAAGCATTTTCTTCTTACTCTGGAGAATACACAGGTGCTGGCTCTAAGGCTAATGGAAATTCTTTTGAAACTTCTCTAAGACCATCAAGTACAGGTTGTAATCCTATTGCGTAAACTTCTAATTGTTTTTCTAAGGCTGGATCAAACGTTCTACCATTTATTTCAACACTGATATTCTTTAATAATTCTAGATTCATTTATAACACGCTCCCTATTTTTAAATAGACTATTAAACCATTGATTTTAACTTAGACCAGTAATTAATTATTTCAGTTGTCTCCAATGCCATTCCAAAATTATTTTGAATATTAGCAAATGTAGCTTCATGTAATGCCGGAATATACCCAGCACTAGCATCCTTAACTACTGTTACATGGTAATCGAGCATAAATCCGTCTCTTGCTGTAGATTCCACACAAACATTAGTAGCAACCCCAGTTAAGATAATAGATTTGCAATTTAAATTTCGTAAAATCATATCTAAATCTGTCCCTATGAATCCACTATACCGATGCTTTTCTACAATGATATCCTCTTCTCTTGGAGAGACTTTATAAAATTCTGTTCCCCAGGATCCCTTTTTGCAAATATCTAATGGGTCCGTATATCCTGCTGGTCTTGGACGATTAGTCCATGCATCTGATATCGTATGTTCATCTTGTGTCATTTGAATAAAAACAATGGGGATATTTATTTCTCTCGCATTCTCCATTAATAATTCTACCTGTGGAATAATTTCTTGAGCTCCCGTTACATCACGCCCCATTTTAGAACAGGCACCTTCTTCATGACAAAAATCATTTTGAATATCTACTAAAATTAGCACCGTTTCATTTGGATTTAGATATTGCTTCATAATTAATCCTCCTTATTATCTTTATTTCTACTTAAAGTAGTACTTTTTCTCTCGAGCTGCTTTCATATAAAATACATGATACTTTTTGTCCTGTTCTTATTTCTATTTCTGGTGGGTACATGTTTGAACATTGTTCAATCGCATGAGGACATCTTGTTCTAAATCTGCAACCCGATGGTGGATTCATCGGACTTGGTAACTCTCCTGTAATAGGTGAATTATTTAATGTAGACACTCCTACTTCCATAGATGGAACAGAATTTAATAATGCTCTTGTATAAGGATGATTTGGTGTTTCATATATTTGATTAGCAATACCTTTTTCTACTACTTTCCCTAAATACATGACCATTACTTCATCACTTATATATTCCACTACATTTAAATCATGTGAAATAAACACTAAAGATAAAGAAAATTCAGTCTTTAATTCTTGCAACAAATTCAGTACTTGTGCTTGTACAGACTTATCTAAAGCCGAAACCGCCTCATCTGCAATAATAATTTCTGGCTCTAAAACCAGAGCTCTTGCAATAGCTACACGTTGCCTTTGCCCACCACTTAAACTACTCGGATATCGCGTTGCGTATGATCTCGGTAATCCAACTGCCTCTAGATAATAATTTGCTTTTTTTCTCGCTTCCTGCTTAGAGACTCCATTTTCCCATAAACTAAATGCAACATTATCTATTATTGTTAACTTCGGATTTATGGAGGAATAAGGATTTTGAAACACCATTTGTATTTTTTTTCGAACACTTTGTAACTCCGCTCCAGATAAAGTCAGGATATCTTTTCCTCTAAAAAGGACTTTGCCTTGATCTGGTTCTATAAGCCGCATTATTAATCTAGCCAATGTTGATTTTCCACAACCCGATTCTCCTACTATTCCAATTGTTGATTGTTCTTTTAAGGAAAACGATACATCATGTACTGCTGATACAGCTCCCTTAGTCTTACCTAACCACCCCTTAATTGGAAATGTTTTCTTAAGTTCCACTGCTTCAAGTATTACTCCCAATATTCTCACCTCTATTATTCTTTGATTTCTAATGCATCCCTCAATCCATCTGACACTAAATTAATTGCTAAGGCCGTAATAAAAATAAATAACCCTGGGATGATAGTTAGTAGGGGATTTATAAATATTTGTTGTTTCAAATTATTTAACATAATTCCCCATTCAGGATTTGGTGGAGATACACCCAAACCTAAGAAACTTAGACCGGACGCAAGAACAAGACTTATACTAATCTGTGTTGTACAATACACAAATAATCTACTGAATACATTCATAATGATGTGATAACGGATTATGGAGAAATTTCTTGCTCCACTTGATTTTGCAGCTTCTATAAATTCTTCTTCCCTCACCCCCTTTACTGCTGATTCTGCTATTCTAGCTACTGGGGGAATAAAAACGATAGAAATAGCAATAATTATATTATTTATTCCTTGTCCTAGTGCGGCAGAAATACCAATTGCTAGCAATATAGCCGGAAAAGCATAAAATATATCGAGTGTTCGCATAATGATGGTATTTAAAACGCCCCCAAAGTATCCTGCTACAATACCGAGAAAACTACCAATGAAACCAGCAATTAGTACAGGAACAATACCAGCTAGCAAACTAAGCCTTCCTCCATATAGGATTCTCGTTAACATATCTCTTCCTTGTTCATCTGTTCCTAAAATATGACCTTCTGAACCTATCACTAGCAATCTATCCGTAATCTCTCCTTCAAGAGGATCATATTGTGCTATTAATGGAGCTAAAAGGCAGGAAAAAATTATAATCAGTAAAACTATAAATGAAACAAAAGCAATACGATTCTTACAAAAAACCCTTATTACTTTTTTTGTTGTAGAATCCTCTTTTTCTTTTCTCGTTAAAATTGTTGTAGCAGTATTAATACGTTCAGTATTTTCTGTTATCATTTTTCTCCCTCCTTATGCTTGGCGTATTCTTGGATCAACAACAGCATGTAAAATATCAACGATAAGATTGATTAATACAAATAAAATACTTATTACTAGTACTCCTGCCTGAATAATAGGAAAATCCCTTTGACTTATCCCTTGATAGATTAACTGTCCTACTCCTGGCCAGGAAAATACTGTTTCAACCAATACAGACCCACCTATCAAATACCCTACTTGTAATCCTGCTACAGTTAAAATCGTTGGCGTACAATTTTTCAATACATGCATTAAGATAATAAAAGAACCTGCTCCTTTTGCTTGTAAAGTAATGATAAAATCCTTTTGCAAGAGATCTACTACTGAACTTCTAATCATTCTTGTCATTACTCCTAAAGTAGTCATTCCTACTGCTATGGCAGGTAGTATTAAATGAGTGATTGTATCACTTATGCCTCCCCCTCCAATACCTTTCATTCCTGCTGAAGGGAGCCAACCCAACATAACAGAAAAAATTCCTATTAAAATAAGTGCTGCCCAAAAGTTTGGAATACTTACACCTGTAAGACCAATAATATTTCCGAGAGAAGCTATCCATGATTTAGGATGATAAGCACTATAAACTCCAATTATCAAACTCAAACTGAAAGCAAAAACTGCTGCTCCAAAGGCTAATATAAAGGTATTCCCCAATGCATCAAATAATAAATCATTAACCGCTAACTGTTTAATAATAGACCTCCCGAAATCTCCTTGTAGGGTATTACCTATCCAACTAAAATACTGAACGACCAAAGACTTATCTAACCCTAGTTCTTGTTCAATTCTCTGACGGTCCTCTTCAGTTGCATCAGGTGAAAGTAACGAGTTTACAGGATCTCCTGGAACTATTTGTAGCATTAGAAATACAATAACAGTAACACCTAATAAAGTAGGAATCATGAGCAAGCATCTTTTCAGAATAAAACCAGCCATCTATTCACCTTCTTTTTATTATCTTTATAAATGTATCTTCAGTTATTCAATAGAAATAGTTTTTAAATCTGCAAACCATGATTGTGGTTGCACAAATCCTTTTACATTTTCTGATAACACTCTTAAATTTAGATCATGTACAACAAATATCCAAGGTGCATCATCAGCGACTATCTTTCCAGCTTCTTTTAAGTATTGATCCCTTTCAACTGTATCAAAGGTTTCACGAGCTTTCTGAATAACTTCATCTAATTCTTCATTCGAATATTCCATAATATTTGATCCATTTGGTATAAATGAACTTGTTGCAAAATAGCGGTCAAATACCCAAGGAGCAATTGGTGCTAAGGAAATATTATAAGCCCCTACTTCTCTATCATCTGGGAATCCAGCACGATACTCTGTAATTAATGTCTGCCACTCAATCGCTTCAATTTCCACATTAATTCCTACTTCTTTAAGATTTTTTTGAACAAATTCATTCATTTCTAATGGCCACATATTACCAGAACCACTAGTTGGTACAACAAAAGTTGTATCAAAACCATTAGGATATCCTGCTTCTTTTAGCAGTTCTTTTGCTTTTTCTGGATCATAAGTATATTGTGTAGCTTCTTCGTTATACCAAGGATGCCCCTCGTATAAAACTTGGGTAGCAGGTTTAGCAACACCATTTAATAAAGAGTTTGCTAAAGCATCGCGATCAATAGCATAATTTGCTGCTTGTCTCACCCTTACATCATTCCATGGTTCTTCTTTCAGATTTAACAAATATGGCCAAATGTGTGGATAGTCATTTAATAAAACTTGGAATCCCGATGACTTTAATTGGTCTATAGATTCTGTTGGAGGTATTTCTGCCCAGTTTACTTGGCCTGATTGTAATCCTGCTAATCTAGAAGAAGCATCTGGCATCGGCTTTAAGATAACTTGATCTACTTTCGGTATCTCACCCCAATAGGATTCATTTTTTTCCATCACCAACTCTTCCCCTTGACTCATGCTTACGAATTTAAATGGACCAGTCCCAGATGGGTGACTTACATAATCTTCCCCATATTCTTTTACTGCTTCCGTGCTAGGAATTAAAATAAACGTTAAATCATAGGGTAAAAAACTGTAGGGTTCCGTTGTTTTAATTTGAAAAGTATAATCATCAATTTTTTCGTAACTTTCTACATACTTTAAATAAGATAAAACTCCACCAGCAACACTTGAATTATAAAACTCTGAATCTGGATTACTTATTCTATCAAAGGCAAACACAACAGAATCAGCATTAAACGGGCTTCCATCATGGAATGTTACATTCTCACGTAAATGAAAAGTCCAAATAGTAGGATCCTCTTCAGATGTTTCCCATGACTCTGCTAATCCTGCAGTTATGTCTGCTGGTTGTTCACCTTGTGTTAAATCCCAACCTACTAAACCATCATATAGTTGGTGACCAACAAAACGATAACCTTCATACCCTTCCGTAGGTGTAGTATCAGGGCTTGGTATATTAGAAGCAGACATTGCAATTACTAAGCTTTGAGTTTCATTAGAACTTGTTGATTTATTCCCATTACATGCTGTTAAAATTACTACTGCAATCATTACCAGTAAGATACATCTAAAGTATGATTTAGTATTATTAGGCCTCATATGATTTCCCCTTTATTGTTTGAATCAGTTAAACATGTACGATTTCTTTCGGTAACCCAGTATTTTCATATAATAAACAAGCGACTTCACTATCATTCGGCAATTTTTTCAAGTTTGGATTTAATGTTCTACAGAAATCCATTACATTAGGGCATCTATCAGCAAAAGCACATCCCTTAGGCATATTTGTTATTAATGGTGGCTTTCCATGAATAGCTGTTAGTGTACCTTTCTGACCTTGCCTAGGAGTTGCTGCAATTAATCCTTTCGTGTACGGATGGTTGGGTCTAGAAATCACTTGTTTCGCTTTTCCATACTCTACGATTTTGCCAGCATACATAACTGCTATATCATCAGCCATCTCTGCAGCTACACCGATATCATGTGTTACTAATACAATTGACATCCCATATTCAGCTTGTATTTGTTTAAAAAGGTTAAGGATTTGTGCTTGAATCGTTACATCCAAAGCAGTAGTTGGCTCATCTGCTAGTAATATTTCTGGCTGACAAGATAGAGCCATCGAAATAACAGCACGTTGTCTCATACCTCCACTCATTTCATGTGGATATGCTTTTACTCGTTGTTCTGGAGAAGGAATTCCTACTTTTCGGAAAAGCTCTATAACTTGTGCTTTCGCTTCACTTCGCTTTATTTTTTGGTGAGATAGAATAGTTTCTTCTATTTGCTTTCCTACTTTGTAAAGCGGATCAAACGCTGACAGAGAATCTTGAAAGATCATTGCTATTCTATTTCCTCTTATAGATTGAATGTCTTTTCTAGTCTTTTTTAACAAATCTTCCCCCTGATATTTAATGGAACCTTCTATAACTGCTCCAGGAGGAGTTAAGCGTAAGATGGAACGCAATGTTACACTTTTACCGGAACCAGATTCACCAAGTATTACCAGAGTCTTCCCTCTCTCAACAGAGAGGTTGACTCCTCTAACGGCAGGTACTAGACCCTCCTTGGTAGCAAAATTAGTAACTAACTGCTCCATTTCTAACACCTTTTCCATTATAAAATCGCTCCTTCCAATTTTTAAACGACTACTCCTCTATCAGATTTAGCAACTTCATATGCTTTCTCAAATGAATTGGCTGCTCTGAACACCAATAACTCTTCAAATGGTCGACCTTGTAATTGTAATCCTATTGGTAATCCTGATTCTGTAAAACCACACGGAACAGAGATTGATGGGTAACCATTAAAGTTACTTGGAGAAGTTCTAGCAAGTACTCCTAAATCTCTTGGATTTATTTCTTTGTTTCCAAAAGTAATCGTTTCACAATTAATTGGAAATGCTGGAATAGCAGTAGTTGGTGCGAGTAGTAAATCAATAGTTTTATATACTTCATTCCAATTCTCTTTCGTTTTTTGTCTTAATCTTTGTGCCTGTATGTAAGCCCACGCTGGAGTGTATTGTCCCATTTCTAATCTAGTACGTATATTTGTACCATATTCTTCATATCGTTCCTTTAAGAAACTAGAATGATAACTATATGCTTCAGCTGTAGTAAGGATACTTTGAAGTTGAACTGACTCAGATAAAAACGGAAGTTCTACTTTTACAATGGTTGCCCCCATTTTTTTAAATAATGCTATGGATTCACGAACATTCTTATCTACTTCTGGATCTAAATTTTCAAAATAATATTCTTCGCAAATTCCAATTGTTACACCTTCTAAGGAAAGGTTATCTTCTGTAAATGCTTCAAAGTAATTTGGAACTTCTTTTTTTGATGAACTAGCATCCTTTGAATCATAACCAGCCATTACAGAAAGAACGGCAGCAGTATCCCATGTTGTTTTTGCCAAAGGACCTGCATGATCGAGAGACGAACTTAACGGTAATACTCCATTCCTACTTACTCTCCCATAAGTTGCTTTGATTCCAACTACTCCACATAACGCTGCTGGTATCCTAATGGAACCACCTGTATCTGTACCTAATGAGAAAATAGAACTTGATGCTGCTACAGTTGCTCCTGACCCACCACTAGATCCACCAGGAATCATGGCCGGATTCCACGGGTTACCAGTTGGCCCAAAATGTTCATTTTCATTCGTTCCTCCGTAAGCAAACTCATGTAAATTATTTTTACCTACCAAGATAGCTCCTGCGTTATTCAATTTTGATACAGAGGTCGCATCAAAATCTGGTACATAATTTGAAAGGATTTTAGAGCCAGCTGTTGTTTTAACTCCTTTGGTTGTATACAAATCTTTGGCTGAATATGGTATACCATGCAGTACTCCTTTATAATTTCCTTTTAATATTTCCTTTTCTGCAATTTTGGCTTTTTCTTTTGCACTATCCTCTAAAACGGTAATAAAAGCATTAATATTAGGCTCTGTTATCTCAATTCTCTCGATGCATTGATTGACTAACTCAACTGGCGATACCTCCTTATTCCTAATTAAAGGGGCTAACTCCTGAATTGTTTTTTTCATTAGATTTTCTTTCATTACATTCCCTCCGTTTTTAGAATATTCTGTTTCTTGTAATTACTATAATAAATTTTATGGTAATAGTGGTAATAGAAAAAAACTATGGATAACAATATTGAAAAATACTAAATTTTCTGATAAGTTATATGATAAGTATGCATAAATATACAAAAATACAATTTAATATTAATGAGAGGTGAAATGGATTGGATTTAAATTCGCTAGATTCTTTTATAACTATTGTTAGAGAAAAAAGCATTACAAAAGCATCTCATATGCTTCATATCACCCAGCCAGCTTTAACTTCAAAATTAAAAAAATTAGAAACTGAGGTAGGGGTCCAACTAGTTGAGAGAAGTAAAAAAGGAGTGGAGCTTACCATACCTGGAACCTCCTTTTTAGTAAAAGCTCTCAAGATGGTTCGGGAGTTTGATTCAGGAAATATACTCGATCAAGACGGTGATTTTTTTCATTCTACGACTTTAAATAAAAATCTAAAAATAGGTATAACGAGACCACTTGCTACTTCCCTTTTGCCTGATATATTATCTAGTATTAATGAATTTGACCCAAACCTAAAATGCAATATCACTTCAGAATTAACAGATTTAGTATTGGATCTAGTCTTATTTGGCGAATTACATTTTGGAATTGTTTGTTATTGTAAGCCACAAGAAGAGCTTGAATTTATTCCTATTTATAAGGATGATATTGTCTTAATTGGTCCCAAAAGTGATTCAAATCCATTAGATAAAAAAAAATTAGTAAATAAACCTTTTATTCTTTTTAATAAATCTTTACCACTCAGACACGATGCAAATGAAATCCTACTAAATATGTTAGGTGAAATTCCTGAAAATATTCAAGAAGTAAATGATACCTATGCACTTATCAGCATGATTTCAAGTGGTCTAGGTTATAGTTTTCTCCCTTTATCCTTCATCTTAGATTTTGTTCAATTAAGAAATTTCAACAAAACAGATTCTTATGACATGCTTCCTTTCAAAATTACCAATCTAGGAAAATATTCACCACCAAGATATATACATATTGTTTATGCTAAAAATAGAAGTACTAATTTACCAATAGAAAGATTAGCCGAATATATCAAATCCTCTAGGGATAGACAGAAGAATATGTATATATCATAATAGTTATTGCTTTGTTCTCTAACAACATTAGAGAAAGATTTGCAGCTACCACAAACATAATTGCATTACGTCTTTGCTTATAAAACTCTATAAAAAAATAACAAATAGCCCTCCGTCTTAAGATGGAGGGGCTGATTTAAAATCATATAAAAGAAAGTTACGTTTTTTGCTTCGGAACCACAACAAATTCAAGCTCTTCCTTAAGAACAAATTTCTTTATATTAGCTATAGATAAGTCACCTACTCTTTTTATAGATTCAAAGGTGGCTCCTCCAATATGCGGGGTCGCAACAATCTCCTTTCTTCCCGGTAAATCATTAATAGGTGGCTCTACCTCAAATACGTCTAATGCTGCACCTTTAATTCTTTTCTCCTCAAGCGCCTTGACTAAATCTATTTCGTTCACTAATGGACCCCGAGATATATTGATGATGTAAGCAGTTGCTTTCATTAAACTTAATGTTTCACTATTAATCAAATGCCTATTTTTATCGTTTAAAGAAGTGGCAATAATAAGATAGTCAGCCGTTTTAAACAATTCTTCTTTATCTACAAATGTTATATTTAATGGGTCAGCTATCGTTTGATTTGGATAGTTCGTGTATACTATTGTTTCCATATCAAACCCGATTGCACGTTTTGCGATTGCCTTCGCAATGGACCCAAAGCCTATGATACCTAGCTTCTTCTGATAAATTTCATTGCCCATTGACAATTCCCAGTTTCCTGATTTTATCTCTTGATCTTTTTTAGGAATATTTCTTGCAGCTGATAACATCAAACCGAACGCAAGATCAGCGACTGATTGGGCATTTACACCAGGAGCATTTGTTACTAAAATTCCTTTTTCATAGGCATAATCGACATCAATATTGTCATAGCCAGCTCCATATTTTATAATGTATTTTAAATTCGGGGCAGCTTCTATTACTTCGCTATCAATTTTTACTACTGCAACAATAATAATATCTACATCTTTAACTTCCTTTTTCAATTCCTCTTTCCCAATTCCATGATCGGTATATAATAGTTTCACTTCACCTAGTTGCTTTGCATCTTCTATAAATTTAGGATTTGCTTCATAGAAAGCATCTCTTAACATGATTAAAAGCTTCAAGTTTTTGACCTCCAGATAAACATTTAGTATCTCCTAGTAGTTATTGCGATTGTATTATGATTTGAATTTCACATTTCGAAATCTAATGATCTACATAACTAGCCTTTTACTGTTAATTTTTTCAGCGCTTCTCCTAGTCGATCCATTGCCTCATCGATTTGCTTATACTCCGTTGAATAGGCCATGCGGAGATAACCCTCTCCATAGTTTCCAAACGCAGATCCAGGAACACAAGCAATCTGTGCTTCTCTTAAAAGAAAGGTCGCCAATTCCTTTGACGTCATGCCAATCCCCTTGAAAGAAGGGAAAACATAAAAGGCTCCTTTAGGAACAACACAACTAACATAATCTAATTCCTGTAATCTATTAACTAATAATTGACGTCGTTTATCAAACTCTTGAACCATTTTAAAAACAGGTTCCTGAGTCCCCAAATAGGCAGCAACCGCGCCATATTGTGCAAACGAAGTAGCGCTAGAAGTATTATATTGATGCACTTTCATAATTGGTTTCATCAGCTTTTCAGGACCAGCTGCATAGCCTAATCTCCAGCCATCCATCGCATATGCCTTGGAAAAGCCGTTTATCGTAATTGTCCGCTCAAACATACCTGGCAATGTAGCAATGCTTATATGTTCTGCATCTTCATAAATTAATTTTTCATAGATTTCATCGGATAAGACTAATAGATTATGATTAATCGCAATGTCAGCCAATTCTTTTAAATAAGCCTCTGGCAATACTGCCCCTGTTGGATTATGAGGAGAATTTAAAAGAATCATTTTCGTTTTACTTGTTATCCTAGCTCTTACATCCTCTGGATTAAGTATAAAGTCCTCCTCTTCCCGTAAAGGAATCGACACGGATACCCCTCCAGCAAGCTCGACGATATATTGATATTCAAGCCAGGCAGGATCAGGAATCAACACTTCATCACCAGGATTAATAAATGCAAGAATCATGCTGACAATGGCTTCTTTACACCCAACCGAAACAACTATTTCTTTATTAGGATCAACATGTATCTTATTTTCCCTTTTTAGCTTGACTGCAATTGCTTCTCTCAATTCTTGAATACCGTTATTTGCTGTATAATGAACAAATCCCTCTTGCAATGCGGCATTTGGCAGCTTCTTTAATATGTATTGGGGGATCAAAATCTGGTCTTCCTATTTCCATATGTGTAATATTTATCCCACTTTTTTGCATCGCATTTGCTTCATCAAAAATTTCTCTAATACTTGAAAAAGGAATATTGGTTAAACGGTTAGCTACAGACCTGATAAGTTCCTCCATACGGTTTTAAATTTAGCTATTGATTTGATGGTTTTAAACAGATAGTCTAAAAACTATTACTCTATTGATGAGCCTCACTATTGGTTACATTCCTTTTCATATTAACTGGAAAGATACTAGGTTCTGACCAATGTAACGATTACCTAAAATATTCTGTTATCTGTTTTATCCAAGATGTTAATTTATAAGGTATTTAATTCTTGGTTGTTTTTTTATACAAACCATAACTTTATATGGGTTATAATATCCCTCTATTTACTGCTTGTAAATGTTATTTTTTTATTTTTTTAAAATTCCAACTACAATACTCAACCAAATTTCATTTATTTATATAGAATCTTGAAATGTTATTCTCTATTACTATTTATGAAATTAACAGCAATTAATCTCGTATCCATTCGGGATATCTCCCCATTTAGTAATCACCTATTCGCTTTCTTTTCTACATGTTATGAATTCTTGACAAGTGAAAAACAATATTAAGTATTTTTTGATGATGTTTGGATATTTTAATAAGGATACAAAACAATTCTAGTTGAGGTGAATTTCGTAATGGCAACAAATAGGCATAAGCTTTTTAATTTCTTTATCATTTTGATGCCGTGGTTATCTTTATTGTTTATAGGAAAGCGCAGTATGAATCGCTACTCCATTGCCGGTGCTTTTATTGTATTGTTTGAAATTATTAATCACCTCTATGGACATAAGAAAAAATGGTGGAAATTTTACGACAAACGTAGATCCTTTGTAAGGGATGAGCTTCCCTTTGATATTGGCCCTTATATGCCTATGTCTTTGTGGATACTAAAATATTCATACGGGAATCTAAAAAAATATGCTCTTATGAATGCTATTGCCAATGGGATATTTACTTTTATCGGTATGCCTATTCTAAAAAAAATGAAAATTATTCGACTCTATCGCTTAAATTATTTGCAATTTTTTATCTACATACACTATAAACCGTATGTATTATACGGATTTCAGTATTTGTATGAAAAAATAAAAAACAAATAACAATATGTATTTCTCCCTTCACTTTTAAAGTACTTGGAATTAATATTTAAATAAAGGAAAGGGAAATCTCTAAATTAGGATTTCCCTTTCCTTTACTAACATATAAACAGTTTAAATTACTATTTACTTCTTCTTGCTAAAAGCTCTCTTTCGACTTGTGGATAGATTTTATCTAATTTATAGAATAATAGTAAGATGGATTGTAAAACATAGGTTGCCAGTGGCAGGTAAAGGAAAAGAGCATTAATCCCAAGTAACGCTTCATCTGGCTGAACTGCTGCTCCACCAATATATCCCGTCCATCCTAATACCCATCCTACTAAAGCTGCTCCGAAGCCAACACCTATTTTCTGTCCCATACTGCCGGCGCTATAGACCAAGCCTTCATTTCTAACCCCCGTTTTATATTCCCCATATTCAATCGTGTCAGGCAAAAACGCCCATAAAGCACCTGTAAACGGCGATTTTCCTAATCCTCTTATGATTTGCCCAATTATTACGAAATAGATATTGGTAATATCAATCATGATAATCAATGTACCAATTATGGAAATAACTGAACCAGCTAATACTACATTTCTTTTCCCAAATCGCTTAAATAGAGGTGGCATAAAGAAGAAGCCAACAATAACCGGAATAGTAATGGCCATTGTTAATATACCTGTTAAAGTTTGATTATCAAGTAAATATTGGGCGTAATAAATGGTACTTCCTTGCCATAGCGCAGTTCCCATGCTGTAAATAATAAAGAAACCGAATATCATCGCCCAATATTTATTTTTTAATAACGCTTTCAAACTAACTTTTAATGGTATCTTTGCCTCTGTTTTTTCTTGTGTGATTTGTACTCGTTCTTTAGTTGCTTTAAAGGTATATAAAAACAAACAAATAGCGACTATCCCATACACAATATATGTCATAATCCATCCAGTTTGTGTCCCACCAAAGAGGTCAACCAATGGAAGTGTCAAACTACTAACAAGAATAACCCCTATTTGAGCAAGGAACATTCTAAAAATATTTAAGAGAGAACGCTGATGCTGATCTTGGGTTATCAATGAATTTAGTGTTCCATACGGAATAACTACTGCCGTAAAGGCTAATGTCAGTATATTATATGTGATAAACGCATAAATAATTTTCCCTGTATCACTAACATCCGGCACCGTAAATAACAAAACAGTCAAAGCGGCAAATGGTACACACATCCACAGAATCCATGGTCGTGCTTTACCATGTTTGGATTTGGTTCGATCCACTACTATTCCCATTGCAACATCTGAAATCCCATCTAAAAAACGGGAAACAAGCATTATCGTACCTACAACAGCAGCTGAAATACCCACTACGTCTGTATAGAAAAAAACAATAAACATTCCCATCGATGCCCATACAAAATTGACAGCTAAATCGCCGATTGAGTCAAGTTTTTGTGGGAGTTTTTTTTAGCTCCCTTTTTATAAAATAAAACTTTTAATTTTGTATCCGCTTTCTAAACATTTTCTTTCATCAAAATTTCGTTTTTTTCTTTTTTTAAAAACCTTTTAATCC
>NZ_JBQKKM010000045.1:0-39975 GCF_052116745.1 Niallia sp. Sow4_A1
ATGATTCTGTAAGAACGTTTCAAAGGCTTCCCAAAAGGGTTCTTTTCCTTCATAGAGAAAATGCCTTTTATTTCGGAGTCTGACTCGCTTTCCGTTTTCTTTCCATCCCTCATGTACAGCGGCGAATTTCAACTCCCATCCACGCTTTTTCTTTTCTTGGCTCTTCACATATAATCCATCTACTTCGACGAACAATACCTTTTGAAAAGGGCGTTTTTCCTTAGCGGGAAGTACGTTTGTTTGAAGAAGATGTTGCCGTAATGCTTCATGGCTCATCGCCGAATAGCCTAAAAATTGTTCGAACGTTTCCACCGCCTTTCGATAGGAGGAGCCATTCGTCGCTAGTTCTAACCCCCATTCTTCTAGTAGTGGACTAAATCCCTTATTCCCCTGAAACTGTAAATAGTGATCTAATAGACAAATATATTTTTTGGTCACACGATCGAAATAATAATTACGCTTCAGCTCCACAGCTCCAAACGCTGTATCTACTCGTATTTCTCGTTTATCACGTAAAGCAAATCTTCTTTTGTCTCGTTGCTGGGCAATCTCTTGATCCCAATTTTCTAATGTTTGAACAAGGATTTCTTGAAACGTCATTTGTAGTGTTCGAAATAAAGTTTTTTCCAATTCTTTTAATGATGGCATTTTTGTGTTACATTGATTCATGAGAGCCTCTCCTTTTCGTAGTTTTCGCCAAATTCTACTTTACAAAAGGAAGCTCTCTTTTTTAATGCTTAATTTTTTCCAGCTACCGCGCTCTCGCTTGGTGGCCTTTTTGTCTAGTTGGAGGACGCGTCCCCCAACTAGACAAAAAGGATATTTATTCTCCCACAAACATTTTACTCATACTCACTTGTCATAGACTCATAAATTGATTGAGCCTTTTCTGTTGGCAAGAACACTGTATAAAAAGGATACATTGTATGTTTCTCTATAAATATCTGTTCATTCAATGTCGTGTTTTTTGGTAAATGCTGAACAAGAGAACCAATTCCCGATGGCAAAAATACCGAAGCACTTATCGTCCTCTTTCCGAATAAGTCTTCTAATGTGTGTTTCCAAAAGACATTACCTGCTCGAACGTGATAACGAGAAATAACACTATATAAAAGTTCATCTGGATACGGGGTTGGGAATTGTATAATCATGAAACATCACGCTCAGGGTAATCCTGCTTAATTACTCCAGCATCTAGTAATGCTTGATAAACAGTTATTTGTTGTTCTTTCCCTTTTTTTATAATGGTTCTCAGGTCGTTACTTATTATTTTATCCGTACTTTTTTCATTATTGTTTAATAGAAGAAAAGCATCTTTTACGACTTGTGATATATCTCTTATTTGATTGTTCTCAGAAATCACTTTTTGTACTGCCTTAACAGCAGCATCATTTTTAAAACCTATCATCCCTAAACGGAAAACAGCATCATCAATTAATTTTACTTCCTCATTTTTCCGTTTGGCTCCTTCTTGGAGTGAGTTCATTACCTGTTTTTGATCAACAATAATCCGTTCTTGTTCAATATAGTCCTCAATATTTGGTAGCATTAAGTCGTCATATTTTGCTAGTTTGCTATAATCTTCAATTTTTAAAGTATTTAGCATCGGCTGAACCATCTTTAGTTCTTCCTGAGCCACTTGTTTTATTAACGTAGAAGTAATCTTTTCCTTACCACTACTAATCGCACGTAGCTGCACCATCATATAGAGCTTAATTGCGATGTCAGCGATTCCTTGGGACTCATAATATAGGATTGAAGATATTTCCTCTGTAATAGGAATCTCCTCTTTTGTCCACTGGTATTTCCACATACCACTAATAAATAAGTCCCAAATAGCATCATTTTCAAAGCGATCCCACATGATGTTCCCCATATTAGTGCTTCTTCTTGCTTGTCTAAACTGTGATTGCAAAACATCCATTGCCTTCGGGGTTCCGACCATAATAAGAGGGATATTTATCGTATTGATTAACGCTGTAAAAAAGTTTAGTATCTGTGATGACCTAGAATTCTTTATACCTTTCAAATGTTGTAACTCGTCCAAGAACAGCATTCCAAGGTTTATACTTTTAGCGATCTGAGCCATGATAGGCATTAGCTGACTTGTTGACAAATGACTGTTCACATATCTATTAAAATAGTTTGAGCCCAGAAGTAGATCTACTTGATACATAAAATCGTAAATAATGGTTTTCACGGAACCATCAAAAGGGGTCTCGATTTTTAAATAGGTTACTTGATAGTGGTTTAAGGCCTTCCCTTTATATGTAACATGGGAAATCACCTGCGGAATAGTCTGCAAAATCCGCTGTAATGTTCGTGTTTTTCCTACACCAGATACCCCTAAAATACTCAATGTTTGTCCTGTCTGGATAATAGACTTATCAAAAGATTTATTCTGTATATTATTCCAATTATCCACAAAACTCTGTGCATAAGTAGAGCTTACAGGATTTCGATAAGTATAACCTGTTCTAATTAATCTTGAAATTGATGACTCAATTCTTAGATGGATCGGTGTGGCTTGAAAATATTGTAACAATCTTGAGATCAAATGAACTCTCTGATGGTCATTCAAAAATCTTTCTTCCTTATTATAAGGAGGATACATGCTTAAACGATCAATGACTTCCTCCTGAGAATAAATTGGAGGCAATGCCTCTATAAGAGGATTGCCCTGATACTCCATTATTTCCTGTTGCCTATACTCTGCAACTTGAGCTTTGGTTCCATTAACTAATTCAATTATCTTCATCACGAAGCACTTCCTTTTGTTTTTTACGGAAAATATCTAGCACTTTTACCGAATCAATATCATGATTTACTTTGTTCAATTGCTTTCCAATGTTTTTTGGATCTATTGCGGTTTGTTGTTCCCTTTTCAATACCTCTCTCTCTTTTTCTCGATTTTCTCTAATGTTCTTTATATCTTTAGGAACCTCACCATTAAGAGATTGGTCTTTTGTTTTCTCCTTCGCCTGTTTAACGATTGATTCAATATCCTGAGCTAACCGGATGGCTCCATTCATTTGAGATTCTTCATATTCTGCTTTTTGTTGTCGTAGGTTCTCCTTTAAGCTAACAAGCTCTTCCTCTTTTGCATTTCGATACATTTCGTATTGCTCGATTAAAGAACAGACTTCATAGTTTTGCCTATCTATCCTAATGTAAATAGTTGCTACACTTTGAGGATCATAATATACTTCCATTTTCCAATTCCCCTGAATTCGGGCATTAGAAAACCACCGCTCTTTTACAGCTTTAGAGCATGTGTAATAAAGTTTGCCAAAATGAATGCCCTTGGGTGTTACTGTTGCTTGGGATTTTGGATAAATGTTACTTCGAATTGCATCTAAAGACATTGTCCTTAGCTGTCCGTTTCCTTTATATAACCCCCATTTGAAAATCTCAATTGGAATAGGCCGAACCTTTTCATCTATCATATTTTGTGTTAAAGGATAGTCCAAAAGAAAGTTATGATTGTTGTAAAAGAGAATGCAGCGAACCAAGATTTGAGTGTATTCATTGAGGTTAAGAACTGCCTTTTTTCTGTAATCTTGGCCACCTCGTTTCATATAATCTTTCTGGATGGCTCCTGGAAGGAACGGGCTTATATGTTGCTGAACGATATGAAAATATTTTTCGCAAACCGATTTTAGCTCAGGTCTATATGAGCCTGTGTTCTGCATCCTAACATTTAGATTTTCTACTACTTGTGTTAATTCATCAGATATTAGTTCACTTCCACGATCAGCCAAAATGGTATGTGGAATATAGTGTATAGGCCACTCCTCATCGCCAATCTCCATATCGAGTGTCCTTTCACAAAAATCCCTTTTACTTTCCAAGGTATTTGCTAGTGCAATTCTCAGAGAGTGCCCAGACATATTCTCAATCCCCACTCCGATGCCGACGATAGCACGGGAAAAAATATCGACACACAGATATATCACTGGACGGCCGATTACTGTATTTCTATCTAGTGAGGAAACTAAATATATATCACCAATGGTTGCATCAATAGCATATGTACCGATCCCCATAGAATCATCTGTAGCTGAACCAGTTATAGCTCGATAGTTTTGTAAAAATTCTCTTCTTCCCTCTCTTTTATGAATCGCATCTTCCGGCTTATACCACTTGCGATACCAATAGTAAAATTGGTCATACGAAATAATCGGCTTATCTACATCCAATACTTTATAGCCCGATTTTCCATCCTCTTTGGAGAAATACTCCTTTACCATTTGTTGATAAGCATATTTTAATGATGGCTTTGAACGAATAAAGTAGTATTTTTCTAGGCTTATTCTAATGATTTTCTTCCATTCATCAGTGATTGCTGCTCTCTGAATAGTGGAGGAATAGGCATATGGTCTTCCTGCCTTTTTTGTGTATTGACGCTCCTTCCCCCGCTGTTTCCCGCAATTATTAAAGTCAGGTAAGAGTGCATTCTTTACCATTCCTCTTACCCAATATCGTTTTAAATATTGTCGAACTGTCTTTGTACTTAGAGAAAAACCCTTACTAGCCATTTTGATTAACTCTGATCTACGTTTCGGAATAAAAATATCAGGGATTAAATAGATTTGGTTTATTACCTTCCATGCTTTATCACGTTTTTCAATTTCCAATTCAGATAAATCCTCTTCATTCACACTGATAGCCCATGGATCAGTTTCAACCTTGGTAATCTCACTTCTTTTTAAGGAGGCTTCTATATTGTGTATTTCCTCACTGTATGGAAATGATGATTCACGGATATTGACCAGAAAACAGAGTTGATGCTCATTATCGACCCAGACTACCCTTTGAATGAATTCGGGGTTTTCAGTGCTTTGTAATAAATCATTAATTACCAACTGCATATCTTACATCACCACCATTTTCACCAATGACCTCAACATGATAATTTTCAATATTAGAAGTCAAATAAATTTTCTTGCTTAAATCCATGCTTACCTTTTTATTGGCAATCAGATGTTTAAACAAGATTAATCCTAATCCTTCATCTAAGCTGTATTCTCTTTCCAATCGAGAAAAGATCCCTTGGAACGTATCGGATTTATTTGACAAATACTGAACCATATCTCTTTTCAAGTGGGGCAAATTCATTGTAAGTGATGGGTAATCCTGAATATCATAGGAGTTCAATGCCCATCCAATATTTCGTGCCAGTTGTTTATTGATTTCTTTTTCTGTAACAATCCCAAAATCAATCCCTTTCTTTTCAAAATACCTTCTTTGTAGTTCCAATCTTTGCAAGGTAGCATTTTTCTCTAGCTCTTGCGATTGCTTAATTATTCTGGCTTGATAATAATGCTCACCATTTTCCCGCTTCCTTGTTACCAAAAAGGAAATCGTAAAGATATGTGGTACTTGTGTCTTCGAATCAAATAGTTTCTTTGTAAGCTCCTCATCCACTTGAATATTCATGTCGTGGAAATCTAGTAAAGGGTACTGCTCCCTTATGTCAGTAACATTGTCGTCAAACTCCAATAAATAGAAGTAATATAACTGCAAATCACTTAACATATGATGCACCCTTTGAGTCGTATGACCAAATATACGAGTGGATCGCCCTTTTGAAGCTATATCTTGTACGAGTAGCCAAGGCTTATAGTCTTTTCCTGTTCCTTGCCCACGTTTTTCTTTTAGAAATCTATTAATGGTTGTTTCATTCCATTCTCTAATCATCTGATATTCCCCTATTCTCTCTTTCTTGTAGAATAATGTGCTTATTTGCAATGGCTGAATCAACAGTTATTTTGAATTCACAACGAAAAAGATTAGAAAACTCATCCCAACTATTAAATGGAGAATAATTTTCTACCTGCGATTCTTTAGTGCGACATAATTCCTCTTTTATTAAAGTTAATTGCCTACGAATTAAATAACGTAAGAACTGTAGTCCAGTTACCTTTTGAAATTCATCCGAAAAATCACTAAAAGAACAACCTGTAAGTGTTTCTACACGTGCATTGCAAATCTCGTCATGATAATGCTGTTCAATGTATTGAATGACGGCATTAACTTTGTCCATTTTATTGTTAGCCCCCTTTAAATAGGAAAAGGCATTTGTCGTTTGACTTTTGGCAATCCGGATTGTTTTTTTTATCCGAAATAACAAAGTCAGCAACAAATGCCTCTACTTTTCTATATTTTTTTATAAGTTAACCTGTAAGTACAGTTCGTCAAGATCTTCTTGCAATATACCAAGATACCTTTTAGTTTCCGCAACGGATCTATGATTCAGGGCTATACATATGTAATCAAGAGATATTCCTTTCTTAAAAGCAAAGAAGCCCCAAGTTTTCCTCATGCCGTGTGTTCCAAATCTTTCCTTTATTCCTACCATATCACAGGCTTCATTCAACATTGACGCAGCATACTGCCTTGTAATAGGTTGATTTGTTCCCTTTCTACTGGTAAAAAGAAAGTCATCTTGTTTCTTATCAGGAAAGTCCCTCATAAACTCTTTAATACTCTTCGCTAAATTTGGTGTAATCGGAAACCGCTTATATTTACCTGTTTTCTTTTCGTTCACTTCAATAAATTCTGTTGGCTTCCTACCATCCCATACTTGATTCACTTTCAACATCAAAATGTCAGAAATTCTTAAAGCTGATGAAATACCAACCATAAAAAGTAAATAGTCTCTTTTGTTTTTCCCTCGAAGGTATCCTTTTACAGCTTCAAGTTGTTTTAGATCCCTAATCGGTTGAACAACTTTCAATTTTGTTCACCCCCTGTTTGAATCTTACATAATCATTGTATAACGCTATTTGAGTAAGATTCAACAGCCTAGAGGCAAAATCCGAAAATAAAAATGCCGATTTTATAGGATTTCCTTGTTTACAAAACAGGGTTTTGTAAAGTAAAGAACAATTGAAAATTACTCAGTTCCCTGACTCTTTTGTACTAAATTTAATGATTGTTCTTTATAATCCTCACTTAAATTTTGATTAATCCTTTTGCTTACAAACTCAATGTGACTAAGTTTTTCCTTGTCAGAAAGTTCCCCACTATTTAAAATATTTTGAACTAATTCAAATGAATTTGTTAAATCCATCAGTATCCTCCTTCTCATATTGTATAAAGAATATGAATCCATTATCGAAGGAATAAAATACTTAATGTTTTTTTCACTCTTATTATTCTTTGCTTGTAAATCTTGAATGCTATACCACAAGTTTTGGAGATGTAATTCTATGCGGGTTAGATATGCTGAATCCTGCTGTAATTTTTCCTTCAACAAACCCTCTTCCCTAAGTATGATTACTCTCTCTACTTCTTCCTTAATTTGGTTCAAAGTTTCCTTTGATAATTCGTAACCCCCAAAACCAAAAACTCCAAATAGTTCTGCCAAAAACGCATCAAGATTCTTGTAATTATTTCCATGACTGAAATCAACCAATTCTTTCTTAATGTTTTCCATAGAAATGAATTTCCCCTTTATTAAAAATTATATTGATACTATTATAAACACTATACTATCTTATAGTATTAAAAGATTATCAACTTCCATGTTATGTATACAAAGTAAAAATTCCTTATCATAAAAATGCGTTCTTAGTCCCGTTCAATTCAAATTAAGCTACTTAAAATTGCCCCATAATATTATCCATTCCAAAAAAGGAAGGATAAAGAGCATAATATCTCCTTATCCTTTCAAATGCTAGCTCCCTTTCCATCACTAATGTTTGCCATTTTCGTCGAAAGCACATTCCGTATAGAAATCCTCAAGTCATCAATCTCTTTTAGTTCCTTCTCCGGTACAATCCCTTTGATTAAGGATGTTTCCAACGAACTATCAAGGCCATCCAACGCCTTCATAGAATCATTAAAGAAACGAAACTTTTTAGGAATATATAATTGATGTCCCTCAGCAATGTTAGCAACGCTTGAAGTTGCTCGTTTCCTCATTTTCTTCACAAGATTCTTTTCCTTCCAGAATTCTGGTTTTCTTGTAATCTCGTAAATCTTTTCAACCAATAGCAGAGCATTATTATAGGCCCCAAAGTTTTTAACGTTTGGTGTAAAGGGATTTGGTAAATCCATTCCCTTTCCCTCTTTCTCTTTTATATTGGACAGGTTTTTTGTCAGAATGCGTACCACTTGGGTTGTTAAGTTATCTAACTCATCGAATTGAACTTGGGTTATATATTTCTGCCCTAATGACATTTGGAGCCATGCCGTGGTTTCTTTTGCTGATCCTATTGCAATACTGTATTGGTTAAACTTCTCCCCTACATAAATTTGCTCTCCCATTTCAATGCTGTCTTTAATTGAACAGGCACTTCTTTCTATCTGGTTTACAATGTGATCAACTTCGTATGAAGGAAAGTTCTGACATAGTTCAATTATCTTTTTTTCTAGCTCCTTAGCCTTTTTATAACCAATGAATTGCTTTACATCCCTTACTTCAAGATGCTGTCGTTTCTTAGTTTGCTTTTCTTTTGAGGGTGTTGTTGATTGTGAGGGTTTACGTGAAATTGCTGCGGAAAGATTCTTGGGGGATTGAATATTGAGGAATTCTTCGAGGTTGTCGTAAATCTGATTGGCTCTATACTCATTCAAATAATGCTCAATCAGTATTTTCTCAGGGTCAGAAATATTTTTCTGATCTTTAAGAACCCAGATTAACCCTTTCTCAGCAAGGTCCTTCAAATAAGTTCCAATATCAAAGACACAATAGGAAACTCGTATCCTCTCTGCCTGATACGATTTCTGGATTTGTTCTACTATATTGTTCAATTTTCATCAACTCCATTTTTTTAATCGACAAGAGAGGATAAAGTGAAATATCTAAAATATCCTAGTTTCTTTCACCAGATACAACTACCCCTCTTGTTTCTATCCTGTTTGACTATTGGATTCTATGTTAAGGTGGGGTTCTCAGCTTTTTGAGTTAAGCTCAAATGAGGGAGTACGAGTGGAGATGGATGGCACTTTATTGTTTACGTGCCTTGTTACTTTTTCAGTATTCTTTCTATTTCATTGAAGAATGACTCCGAGTAAAGTGGAAATGAGTATAATGTTGTTTCGGTCAGGCATTTTGATCGAGTACGCTTATCGAAATAGGTAACTTTTCTTTTTTCGGCAAAAAGTAATCCTAACTCCCTAAATCTCTTTACAGCACTACTGAATCTTGCAGAAGATACTTTACTTTGACTTGCATACATTGAGAAGATAGCGTTATTCTTATCACTTCTTTTCCCTATATCAATGAACTTTTGACCATGAATTAGCATACTTTCAAGTACATCTACATAGGACTTAATTTTTTTAAATAGATTTGGATACTTCGCTTGAAAATCTTGGTTTTTAAACAAGGCAAGAATACGCACATTTTCAATGTATTTCTCCTTCTCCTTTCGCTCCCAATCGACATCACCATAAGACACATTCAGTAAATTGATCAGCTCATCTCTTACGAACTGTCGTTGCTGTGTATATCCTTTTCCTTGTACTTGCGGAAAGCAAAGCAGCAAATCAAAAATTGAATAAGCAACTGCTTCATCAAAAGGTTGACCTGTGAAGTATTTGTAGTTTCCTGCGGCATCCTTTCCAATCCATGCTTCGTTTCCATCAAATATTACACATGGAAAAAGCGTCTCTTCCTTTATATCTTTTAAAATTGCAAATATCATCGGAAATAAATTATTCTCCACTACTGCCTTTTCAAACTCATCATGATTTTTTATGTTATCAAAAATTGCTGAAGCGTCGTACTTCTTTTTCTGCAATTTTGAGGCCTTTTCACTTTTAGCCAACTCACTCATTACCATCATTCTTTCTTGGATAAATGCAGAACGATATGGATGGAATTCTCTTGAAATTGTCATTATAAATCTACTCCCTTTTCTTTGTTTTTTGTTGTAATCAATTGCGGTGAATCTCCTAAGATATTCTTAGTGGATATAATTTAGAATTTCCCTGATAGATGATCAAAAATAGCTTCTATTTCCCCATCAGTTAAACCTTGGTCTACCAAAAGAATGCGATTTAATCTATTATGCTGGCCATCTTCAACAAGATTATCTTCCATTAAGGTGTAAAATTTAACAAACCTCCCTTCAGGTAACAGATAAATTTCTTTCATTTGCGTATTACTACCATCAATTCCTGCCCGACAATCTTCTATTGAATAGTGAACTAGGTAGCCTAGAAGTGGTTTACCTTCATCATTCGCATAGACTTTAGCGTTAAAGCATTCATTATTTTTTCCAATTGCATATTTGTAGATTGGCTCAAAGTCTAAGATACTGTTCATAAGTTCAACTTCTTCTGATGCAAAGTGACACTTGCTGCCCTTTGGTATCTCAATTGCATAACTCTTGTACATAAATCAAGTCTCCTTTTGTTCTAAGGTAACTAGAGGAGAGAAATATTACGACTCTCCTCAATTCCCTTACTCATTTGAATGTTTTACCTGATAGGTTGTTAGCCCCACTAAGAGGGACATCAATTTTACTTTAATTTGATTCCGACAAACTCAACGGCTCTAGTTTGTGATCCTTGACGTTTTGCAACACCTTCATCAGCAAATAGACTTACCAATTGTGAATAAAATTCACGTTGGGGGACCGGTGATACTTTGGCATCTAAACATTCCTTTTTATATTCATCGTAAAGTCTCTTTCCTGATTCATTTGACGTTGGAGATACCGTGCAATATTCATCCGAAAACCAAAGAACACTGTTATTTCCTTTCTTGTATTCCTTCATCAAGTTGTTTGCTGCTTCGCTTACAGTGAACACATAATTATTTTCAATTAACCGTTTCAATCCAATTAAAGCCCACTGAACAATGCCTTCACGTTCTTTAAGCAATTCTTCTTTTAAATTTCGTTCAATATTTTCACTGGAAACAATATTTTGGAAGGGGATTAGAGTTAATCTTCTGTAAAACCCAGAGGTGTGATCAACATAATTCGAGGGTAATTTGTTTGCGGCAAAGAGAAGACGGGCAGTATTGTTAAAGTCAAATCCTTTTTCATACTTATCGTCTGCATACATGCTATCTCCAGAAACTAATGCCTTAAATACACCTGTGTCTTTGATGTTTCCTTGAGGAAGATCGGCGTAGGAATTCAGTAACTTTCCAAACAATTTTACTGTATGGAATCTTGTCCCTAAATCTTGAAAAGGAACATTGGAGACATAATCCTTACCAATAATTTTCTCAATGATTTCAATTAAAGTTGATTTGCCTGTATTACCAGGACCATACAATATAAAGGCTTTTTCCGCCTTCACTTCAGTTGTTAGCAAGTAGCCCATCATTTCCTGTATAGTTTTAGCATCTTTTTTCGTTAGTGATGATGCTATATATTCCTTAAATCTTGGACACTGTGCACCCATCTGGTACTCAACATTTAATTGAAACGCAGTTTTGTAGTTTTGAGCATAAGGTCCAAACGTATTTGACTTTATGTCATAAACGCCGTTTTTGAAATTCATCTTGTCTTTCATACGTTTAGAATCTGTTAGCTCATTATCTATTGGAATTCGCATTGAAAACAGACTTTCAGTTTCCGATACATCCTTATTTGTCAAATACTTTGGTGAAAGATAATCCAGAATTTCACGTTTGATTTCGTTATTACCAACCTTCTGAAATATGCCCTCACCTTTTTTCCTCGCATAAATCAATGTATTACACATAAGGTAGTCTTTTTGTTTCAGTAGTGTTGATGCAAGAACATTAGGCAACAGCCGTAGGCCTCTGGGTGTTTTTACATAATGTTCTGGCAGTTGGCTAGAGGTTTCATCTACCTGACAGTTCTTTTTGAAATGAAATTCTCTAATTCTTTCTAAGCCTTTTGATTCAGTCCAAGGAGATTCAGGTTTCCAAGTTGCTATTCCTTTTAATGGAACAATATGATCTCTATCAAAGTAGTTTACCTTGATATTTTTGAAATGCTGATTTCCTAAAGAGATCCCTTTTACTATCATAGTCAAAGACGTTCCAACAATTTCCCCGTAGAACTCACCATCAAGCGTGTCAACGGTTTCCCTTGCTACTTCACTTAATTCTCCATCAGACATTGCATCTTGAATCTCTATTGAAATGTAGGAATCCCCCTTTTTTAAAACAAGGCCAATTCCTGCATTTGCGTATTTCGGAGCATTTTCCTTCAGTTCAAGTGCTTTCTCAAAAGCCATCTGGTTAGATGGATCATTTGCATCTACTGGTTCATCAGTTGTTGGATCCCAAGCAGTCGTTACATACTCCTTCCCTATCTGCTCCCTTTTTGTGCAAACAAAAATTGGAGCCTCTCTTAATTCCTTTATTAGTCCATGATTCAATTTCTTTTCTTCTTTAAGCATATGGTATTCCTCCTTATATTGTGTAGTTCATCACCACATCCGTTGCCATTAGGCAATATAATGATGAAATTATAATGGGGTTTCCCCCATTACTAAGGTTTTATATAAGGTTTCAACGTTTCTGATACTTTGTCTACTATTATTATTCTGTCATTTTCCCTTGTTGTAGCCCAATATTCACCTATAATTGGCAAAGGGATAGACATTTCGGTATTATGCAATGCTTTTATATTGATGTTGTCCAGTGATGATTTAATATCACCTTTTAGGAGGTTATACTTGCTAACCATTACTCTGACATCGAAGAATAGCTTGAATCCTTGATCCTCTAGTTCAATTAAGTATAGCTCTTTTTCCAGAAGTCCACCTAAACTTAGTACGTATCCTGCTGCCTTGTTTTCAAAATAACTTGGTTCGCCATGAAGTGTGATTTCATATAAATCGACGATCATCTTGCCAATTAACTGCTTTTGTTCATCGGACATAGAAATATCATCCTTTTCCGTTGCAACCACAAGATTGAGTTTGTTCAGATCATGAGGGAGAACAAATGCCGTATCCGTGTCACCATGTATTGCCTTGTCGTATATGTATCCCATTTCAAGGCTTTCAAAAACTTCCTTTAAAGAAAGCCCCAACGCCTGTATGAGAACCATGACTATGTTAATACTTGGCTCTGTCCGTTCACCACGCTCCAACCTATTGAGGTAACTTTCGCTGAGGCGATGTCCATACTTTTCTGACTGATTAGCTAACGTTGCTAGGGACCAGTCCTTAGATTTCCTTTTCTTTAGAATAAGTTGTCCAAATCCAGGTACTTTGTTTTCTTCCAATTATTCACCTCCTTAGAACTTTATTGCCTGTCCATGATTTTATTATACTCTTATATTGCCTAATGTCAACATGTTTTATGTTCGAGTAGATTTTATTTTTTTCTGACCCATTAGTCATGGTAAACAAGGGGCTTTTTTATCTAACGCTGAGGGAGGCACTTGTTACTTTGCTTTCTTACTGCAACATGATAACATCCTCTTCATTTGAATAGGTTTTGGTATGCTACATTGAAGAAAGGTTCCATTTAATGCTTTTAATGAGCCGTAATCTTATTTTACTACCGATTTGCTACCTAACAAAATTTTTAATGTTCTACCCCTATTCTTTTTTCTTGCCTAGATAACATAAAGTCACCTAATCTATATTAATTAACACTGTCTAACTACTATATTGGGTACATTCTCTATCGTAGACGAGTGAAACGAGTAGATTGGTTCACTTTATCTATTAAAATGATTTTTAATAACCTTCATTCACATTCTAAAACATGTACCCTTGACTGTGATTAAGATACCCTTTTCCCATGACTCATTTGCATTGAATGAAGATCTTCTTACCTCATATGAGTGGAACGAGTGTATATGTTCATTTTAGCTTTATCCTTATAGTGCACTTTAATATGTAATTTGTTCATTCATCATGAGCTACCATAATTGATATTAAAAACTCATTAATCAATGTTTTAAGGTTTATATATCTTACGAGTAAAACGAGTGCAATTAATCTATTTACATTTATACATTCTAATAATGAATATAAATTCACTTGAGTAATGTACACTTATCTAAGAATATGTTATTACTTTTATAAATCTTTACTCGTTATACTCGTTTATTTGATAAATGCTTCATACAATAAAGATTTCCATATATAAGAAGCAATCATAGTTGATTTAGATTCTTTTTTTTTCTGTTCACTAAAGCAATAAATAGCCTTAAACCTATTAAGGTTTGCATGATATAAGAATAAAAGGGAATTGCCTTTATATGCTCGTTTCACTCGTACAAAGAAAGTGTCTACCCTTTTTAATTAATCTGTTAAAAAATTCTTTGGATGAATAAGCGATCACCCAACTATGTGTATATCGTGTTTTTGACATCAAGGGGGTCTTTTTCCCTTTTTACGTAAGACTGATTACCTAATTAGTAAAAAACTCCATTCAGGGTTTTATAAAAGGATCCACAAAAGGAAAACACACAAAGAGAGATCACGTATTTTAGTAAAAATATAATGAGTCAAATGCACTCGTTTCACTCGCACCATCTAAAAAGGCAGTTGAATGAAGCATTTCAGTTAATGTAAGCAATGCCTCCCCCTTGAGTAAATAACTTTGTTTTTACCGTCAAGGGCGAACTTTTTCTCAAGGTTGATAATTGCTACCTAGATATACAAAGAATGCAACCATTTTGGAGCCATCTAAGAAGTATCCATTAGACATGCTCATTAAAAGTGATTGTAAATGCACAAAAAGGAATCGGATTGACCGACTCCTTCTTATATAAATACTCTATTCAGCTAACCCCTAAAGCCTTAAACACAGCATCTATTGGATCGGAATAAAACACTGGCTGCACTTTTACCAATAGATCTGGTGGAACTGTCTGCAAGTCCATAACCGATGCTGCAGGTATTAATACTTTTTTAGCACCTGCATCTACGCATACTTGTAAAGTGTTTGCAAATTCCTCCACTTTGGAAATAGTGCCACCGACAGTCATGTTGCCTATGACGACCAAACTTTCCTGTGTTGGCTTTCCTAATGCACCTGAGCAAAGGCCAATTAATTCAGCAACGGCCAGTTCATCCGTCAAACCAATACCTTGTAAATCACTTATGTGCATGAGATAGTCTTTTGTTTTGGTGCTAATGGTATTACTAATGCTTTTGCTATTAGCCGTAAAGAAACGAAAAGCTGTATCAAGGCTTTCTTTTGCTTCACGGTTGGAACCGACACCTGATTTATCAAATTTACCTGTTCCACTAACTACTTGATTTTCGAGCTTATAGATACCAATCATGCCAGAATGACTATGTCCAGCAACATAAACATGCCCCGGCTTACCCATACCTTCTGGTATTAATTTGCCTCCACCTTGCTCTGGAACTGACACATAATGTTCTTCGAGTGTTTCCTTATCAATATAAGAGAACATTACATCGTAGAACTCCATACCGCCAATCTTCTTCAACTGTTCTTTAACCCTACGGCGACCTTCAAGAGCGTATTCCAAGACCTCGCTGACTTCTTCCTTAGTAAATTCGCCATGAGGATAAAGGAGCTTTAACATACCAGAAACCGTTTTTCTGATTGCATTTGTATCACGTTGGTTTAGGTTGTTTCCAAGTTTAAAATAGCGATCAATCGCATCACTGAATGTACGTTTCCGCATTTCACGGAAAAACTCAGCAATGTAATCCACTATGAAGCCATATTTTTCGGTAATAAGATCTGGACGCATCTTTGGAATCTCCCAGCCAGGAAGATAATAGTGCATCCGATCAAAGAATGCCGAATCATTTGCCATCTCTTCAGGGAATGGTGCAAACAAGTGTGATGTTTTAATTAATGTGTCCACGCTTTGATTGATATTGCCGACAAATACCATAGCAGCAGAGGCATTCTTCTCTTCTTTACCTCTAGCAAACGAACCTGATGCCATATAGTCCTTCATGATTTGAATGCCGTCTTTGTCTTTAAAACGAATACCAGCTACCTCGTCAAAAGTAACACAGTCCCACATCCCTACAAGTCCTACTTTTCTCGTAGACATATTATAGAAAAGATTTGCTACGGTTGTTTGTCCACCCGAAACCAGAATTGAATTCGGTGATAGTTCCTTATAGACATGCGATTTCCCGGTACCACGTGGCCCGAGTTCACACATATTGTAGTTGTTTTCTACAAGGGGAACCAAACGTAGCAACAAATGCCACTTCACCCGCTCTTCTAGTTGGGTGGGTTCCATTCCTACTGAGCGTATTAATACATCAATCCATTCGTCTTTTGTAAAGCTCTTTCTCCCCTCAAAAACCTCGTTCATATCCATATTTGGCATTTGAATCGGCTGTAAGCTACTAACATTAAAAGGATTAGAATTCCGCACTTCTTCGTCATAAAAATAATCAATTTTAACCATGCACCATATGCCCCCGACAAGGAGCTTATCAAACTCTTTCACATACATGGATGAAATAGGAACACCTTTTAATCCTAGGTTGGAGAACTCGGCTTCGTAAGTATCAATCTTCGGATTTAACGCCACTGTTACCTTATCTATAACAGAGTATTGACCATATTCCCTTATACGTGATTTAATCTTCTCTGCCTCATCAGGACGAACGAAATTTTCGGAAAGAATCTTCTTCACTCGCTCTAGCCCTTCACGAATACTGTCTTCATCATCAGTTGCAGCATACATTCCGAGTAAATACTCGAGTACGTAAATAGGGACGTTTGCTCCCTCTTTAATAAGATTGGTTAAATCTTTACGTACAACTCTTCCAGCAAAAACGTCATTCAGTTTTTTATCTAAATCAACAGTTAATCCTTTATTCATATTTTCTTCCACTCACGGTCCCCCTCCCTCTTAAAAGTCGAAATCACTGATAATCCCCAAATTGATGTTAAACGGTATTTTCTCCACTACAACACTTGTCTCTGTATCCCTAATAGTCAGGTAATACGTTTTATTTCTATCATAAGAAATGTTCTTCAATACAAACCTTATTTTGAACGTACGATCAGCAGGATTATCAAACGGACGGTCTCCAATAATCGTTTCCTCGTTAGAAATTACAGCTCCTCCCTCATCCGCCATATAGATGACAACAGTTCGAGGAGTTGTCTTGTCTTCCACCTTTTCGGTTTGGAAAAACTCAAGATTAAAAATGCTATTGGTTATCTTACGAGTAGTATTCGTAAGTTTAATATCTACTTTTTTAATGGCCTTAGCACCTTTTTGCCCTGTACGTTTGTTTTTAAACGTTAATAGTGGGACGACAATCTCTTGAAGACTTGCACCACCATGAACAAAATTAATACCGGATCCTTGCATTTTGTATCTGAGCGTTGCCTTTGGCAAATACGCTGTTAATTGCTGCTCATTCCTTATAACAGATGACAGATTGATAGCCAATTGTCCTGACACATCACGCTGCTCTTTTGAAAGTATATAGCGACGTTTAACTTCAATACTACTACCTGCATCTTGTCCAATCTTATCACTTTCTTCTAATTCATCCCTTTGGTATAAGAAACCGTGATCAGCCGTAATATAAACATTTGTTCCACTTAAATCATCCCGAATTATTTTAACTAAGTCATACAATTGATTTAATGAAGTTTCTACTGCATTAAATGTATAGACTTCTGTTGATGCCTTATCTCCCATTGCATCAATCGTATCGTGATAGATGTATATGAGCTTTTTACCCCTAAAGGTTTCTCTTCTTCCTGCTTTATTCATTGCTAGTACATCTTGAAAATGAACAGCAATGCTTTCAGCCACTTTAGATTCAATAATCTTTTTCCGATTTTCCAAACCAGAAGAATCTTTTCCATCAACAAATACCCTGGCATTTGAATCTATGTCAATTTCTTTGTGTGGTAGGAGTGATGGCATTCCAAGTTTTGTAATAGAAGGCACTACTCCAAGTAATGTTTCAACATCACAAACACCCATTGTCTCTGTATTAAGACGATCGGCCAGCTCAACGCCTATTTCATAACGCATAGCATCTGAAACAATAACAAAAACTCTTTCCCCATTTCTAACTTTAGAATCAATGAATGAAGAATAAAAGTCTTGCTGATTTTTGATACCGGGTAATGACCAGTCCTTTGTCATTTCGGACTCAACCGCTTGGGACCAATGGGAACTCAACTCACCCATATACCAGTTTGTATATAGATTTTCTACCAGCACTTTTAACTTTTTCAATAGATCATGATTACTTTCTTCATCGTAGGCCACATAAAACTTACGGTAATATGTATCCATTAAATGGTATTCACTTACATATGCTTGATACAAATCAATAGCCCGTCCTTGTGGGATACCTTGACGATGTTCTTTGTAAAACTCATGAATTTTAACAGTATAGTAAAGTGCATCATATATGGAAGCAAATTTATCATAGTAATGCTTAGCTCTTCTCAATTTAATGAGCTTCGTGTATTCTTCATAATCCTCAAGCTGTGTAACCAACCCATTAGCTATGTAGATGATAATTGCTCGATCGAGATATGGAAAAGTATCCGCTTGTTTGAAGGCTTCAATTGGCAATTTATTGATTATGTTCGAAAGTTGGATTTCCTGCCCAGCCATTTCCGCATATTCATCAAATACCACAAAGTCAGTCTTATGGTGCATCCAATGGTCAATAAACACAACTGCATTCGTTTTATTTCGATTGGATATAAAATCACTAAGCTCATTTAGTTTCTCTTCTCCAACCGATTGACTGAATGACGTTACTACTAGATGGATGAACAAGGTTTTTAGACTCTTCTTCTCTCGTTCATAACCATAGTGATTAGAAACATAATTCCAGAACACTTCAATATCAAAAAACTTCTCCAGAAGGGAAAGGTATTTATTCTCATTGTCATCCAGAGTATCCATTAGCACAGCCTTTAGAACCTCTTCAAAATCGGGTGTTCTAACGTTACATAAAACACTCATAATAGAAAGTTCAATGATTCCCTCTGAATAGGTTTCTATATTTAATGCTGAAAACTTTCTAAAACGCTCCTTATTATTAAAGAAACGTTCATACTTTTTGATTACCGCTCGAAGTGATGGGTCTATATGCAACTCACTTAGAATAAGTGATATTCGATCAGCATAGAATGTTTTTGAATAAAAAACTGTATCTGCTAACCAGTTGTCTTCCACACCCAATTCCATATTTGTATAAATCAAGTATGGAGACTCTGGATCTTCTTCTTCAAGCAAATATTTCGTCTGAAAATGGTTACGATCTGTAAGTGTATGAAACTTTACTTTATCAACGGTAAGATGTTGAATGTCCTCGGTGAACTCATCATCCTTATCTACCCAGAACACTATTTTCCGTTGTTCCCCATCTTTTAATGGCTCATTGAATATATCTGATAACGCAGCCTCAATTTGATTTATGTTCATTCCTTTCACCAACTTTCTACAAAAGATTAAAGAGGAAAGATACATCAGCCATTGCCAATGTATCTTATAACCCCCTATTTATACCTGTCTCGTTTTTAATTCAAATTCCTCAGAATATTCATCAAAATACATTTCAAACACATCACAATTCAACTTTTTACCAATTGATATTAGCTCTTTTTTATAAGTATCTTCAGACTTGGAACCTATGTAAATTCCTTCAACTTTCATTCCCACATTGCTCAGAGGTACTAACTTGCCATCAACTGGATCAATTGTCGGATAAAGTAGTCTATATTCATTCTCATATTCCCAAAATAAATGCTTACAACATAATGAGATATAAAAATAGGAAAAATACTTATAAAAATCGTCAGTTGGCTTCATTAGATTTTGTTTAAATGAATTAACTATTTCTGAAATAATCTTAGTAGGTATAATGGCTGTTTTCGTCCGCACTGGTTCATAAGATACTGGGAATAAACTTCTTGGATTGATTATTGAATATTTAACACAATATCCCGAGTGATTATTAGCATAATGGGCCCACAAAGGCATATTATTTTCTACACCACTGCTAAAACATGCTATCATTGTTCTTTTTTTGAATTCCTCAAGTATCCTTTCAATATATCCGATGTCCCAACCATTAAGCTCAAGTCTTTCTCTATCCAAAGTAAGCATTTTAAATTCAAAGGGGTCATTGAATTTCTCATAACTTGAAATCCATATTTCATTTTGCCCCAACGAATTAAGTCGAATTTGATTCTCTCTCTCATGTTCAACATAGCGATTATCAAACAAAGGGTAATACTTATACAAGACCTTTGGCACAAATCTATCTTTGTATCCCATGGCCTCTTGCCAACCATCTTTATTAAATAATTCTATAAAGGTGCTTTTATCCATATTAACCTCACTTTTTTTCAAAAAAACAAAAGATACAAAACTTATTTTATTGGAGCTAAAAGCCCTTTAAACTTCTCATAATTCACTTTAACTCCATCGTCTAAGTCTATTTCAATCTGCATATCTGCCATATGGTGTAATAACTCATCATATGCTTTTAGCTCTTCAATTTTCTTATCAAGGGATTTTAACTCTTTCTTTGCATTACTTACCTCTTTTGCAGAAGAATCCCCTTCAATGATATTAAGTAAGTCCTTCTTTTCAGCATCTAAACGAATCTGATAGTCATGTAAATAATCAGTCCGTATACGAGATAAAGTGGTTTTATCATAACGGTGAATATAAATTAGACAATTAAATGCTTTCTCTTTACCAGAAGTAAACAACCAATAGATAGGCTGCTTATATTTTTGAATGTGATCCTTATAAAAATCATTTAAAAAGTATCTACGAATAGTTTCTTTTGCAGTTTCCTCTTTCTTTCTACCAATCGCATCTGCTACAAAATCTAAGTTTGTATCAAGAGTGTCTTCACCAAATGTTGTCTTAATAAAATCTACCACTTTTGAAACAATTTCATCCATATAGTATGCCCCTGGTAAGATAGGTAGGATATTATCGTTATCAACTTGGATTGTTTTATAGGAAGCTGAATCAAATCTACCTCCAGCATAAATAATGCCTTCTTGGTCTAGTGAGTACCGCCCAAATAAACACCCGCATATATATGAGATAAAACTTTTAATATCTGATTCCATATTTGCTTTATCTAAAGAAACGGCTTTATTTTCTTCCTCAGGACTCAATACATCTTGCAAACCATA
Source organism: Niallia sp. Sow4_A1 (assembly GCF_052116745.1). Classification (NCBI taxonomy): domain Bacteria; kingdom Bacillati; phylum Bacillota; class Bacilli; order Caryophanales; family Bacillaceae; genus Niallia; species Niallia sp. Sow4_A1. The sequence goes on from NZ_JBQKKM010000045.1 coordinate 21,053, forward strand.
CGTATCGATAAAAATTCTGTTCAATTCTTCCTCGTTATTCTTTAGTTTTTTGAATTGAACTTCTTTAAATTTACTCCAGTTTTCAAAAGCATTGGCAATTTTACTTGTGTCATCTTTAAATTTAATAAGAGGTTGTTGTTTGAATTCCCAAGAAATTTCACTAAAATCCCAATCATTCTTAGTTAAAGAAATATTCTCTTTCACAATATTAATGACATTTTCATGGTTTAAACTTTCAACATAAGGGATTTTTGAGATGTCCCCTGGACTGTAATTTAATGTTGAATTCAATGTTCCAATGATGTAATTTGCTACTTTGGAGTTTAATAGGCCTAATACATATAGTTGAGTATTTTGATCATCTACATGGATAAAAGGTCCTGCGTCATGGTACAGAAAACCTTGCGGACTATATCTTACAGACAAATTAGCAGATGTGATTTTTGTCCATGTTAAACCCGTTTTGAATATAAAATTAAGATTATGGTTGGTTGAACCTACTTTGTATCCATTTCCTTTCATATTTAACAACTCAAATCCATCGTTTTCCCAGTTTATACAGTATTCATGATTACCGTACCATTTTCTATATTCTCCACCTTTTTGAAGTGGAAACCATTTTGCTTTACTTTTAAGGGCTCCATCTCGATTATGGGCAACTGCATTGAATTTGGTATAGTCCATTTCATACCATAGTCTAACAAATCTTGGGTTGTCAGCAGTTACCATGCCCTTTCTAGTTACACCTATATCGCCTAAACTTTGACTGTTAGAAAAGTGGTCAATAACATTTTCACTCATCCAATATGCAATCGGACTTCCCGGTAGTTTACTAAAGTTATTTTGATTAAACAAATAGCAATATGTTACAAAAGATTTTTGAACTGCTTCTATGACCTTTTCCTTCTTTTCTCTTGATGTTCTTTCTTCAATTAAGCGTAAATACATCCCTTTGAGGTTTGGAATATAGATATTTCTCAATACAAACGCAGTGGATTGAACAACTTCTCCTCCTATTTCCTCAAAAGCCCTTGGCCCCAAATGAAGCATATTTTCAATATGTTTACCTTCAAGAATCTTTTTTCTTACCTTCTCAAAACTAGATAAGAACATCCATGAATGTTGGTTAATACAAGCATAAAATCCATTCTCTTTTAAATAATGGTCGATTTCCATAAATGCAGCAAACAAATCCGCCTTGGAATCTGGATAATGTTGCTGAAGATAATCTGATAGTGGCTCATTCATACTTCTTGAAACCATATATGGTGGATTTGTTACCAAAATTGTATAGTTACTACTCATAATTTGAGTCTGCTTTATTAACCTTGGCAAAACAGATAATATTTTATTTCTCTGTACTACTTCAAACAAGTCTTTTAATGGGGTTGACTCAATTGATTCTAATTTTTCTATTAAAAGTTTTGTATCGTATGATTTTACTTTTAAAAGTGATCCTATGGATTTTGCATCCCTAAACTGAAATACGAAATTCTTAAGACTTTCAAATTCTTTCCCCTTGCCTTCTCCTACTAAGTAAGCAATGTCTTCATCGGTTATATCATTTGATTCCTGTATTGCTGCTAAGTTAAGAGTTAGTCCTTCTCGTTCAATGCTTCTTAAGAACCTCTTATTGTATCCTAATGCTTTCATTACTACCGAGAAACAAGCTAATTGGTAAGCCCGGTCATCAATGTCTAACCCGTACAAATTGTTTTCGATAATAAGTCTAGGAATTTCCCTTTCCATATAGCCACACTTACTATATATCTCATAAAAGACATCAAATGCGTAAACAAGGATGTGGCCACTTCCCATTGCAGGGTCAAAGCACTTAATATCTTCCACATTCAAATCTTTATTTACATAAGGAGCGATTTCATCCTTAAAGTCTTCCTGATTATGTTCCAAATACAATTCCCAATCATTTAGTAGCTCCCGGTGTTCAGGATGGGATTCTACCCAGTATCGTCCAAGAGAATTTTGCACCATATAGCGAACAATCCAATCAGGAGTAAATAACTGAGTTGCAAATGGTATTTCTTCTGCTTTATACTTCTTTTTCTCTTTAAAAACTCTATCCTTTTCCTCTGCAATATAATACTGATAAAGCCAACCAATGACTTCAATTTCCTCCCAATTATCTTCTGGAATCTCATTCGTCATATACCGTAAAAACGAATCAGTTGCAAGAAGACCTTCTGGGAATAAGATTTCTCTATAGTCCTCTATAGTTTCAAACATAAAAGGCATATAACGATTCAAGTCATTACAATGCTTGATAATAAGGTATTTGAACAGTTCCTCTGAGTTATTGTTCATTTTTAGCTCATAGATATATTCCTTGTCCAATTCTAAATCTAACGATAGTGCTTCTTTAATCATATCTGGCTCTGTACTACCAGCATTAGTAGAGGAAAGTACCCTTACCTTCGTTGGCAAGTAGTCATTTACCTCCATAAAGCGTAAAGCCGTGAAACGGTTAAACCAAGTATAAGCAACTTCCTCCATTACTCGCTTGAAGCCAATTTGGTTAATGCGATCAATTAACCTATCTCTTTGAGTCTTTTCTTCCTTTGAAAGCTGTCTGCCATCTATAAAGATGGCATCTGAGCTTTCAATATCTGCTTTTTTTATGTTATCTTCTGTAATTCCTATCTTCATTGCCCTTGCTTCGACTTTCTTCAACAGCTCTCGTCGTGCATTCGTAGCAAAAGTCTTCAATGCTGATTTATTCATACATTTCACCCCGATTACTCAACAAACTCAATTTGTTTGTTTTCTTTTATAATCTGTTTTAACTTATTGGATAAAGCGTTGATATACTTATCAACATCATCTTCAGTAGTTAATGTTTTAACATTGACCAGCTTCGTTACCTTTACTGGTTGCTTTTGAATGGTCGGCTCAACAGGCGATACAGGAGGATCAATTACTTCACCACCAGGACGTTTTCTTTGTTCCTCGTCCTTTTTACGTTTCCATTCTGCAATCTCCCGCTCGATATGCCCTTCCATTTTTTCCTTGAAGCTGGTGCTTTGAGAAACTGTTGCATCAACTTTATAAATATCTGTAAAAGTATCTACGTTAGCATTAAGTTCTTGATAGTAACGATTTACTCTTTCTTTCGTTTCATTGGATACACCATATTGCGATGTCAATAATGATAAGTAATCACTGTCATCTTTTAGTTTTTTATAAGCATTTTCTCTCTTCTCATTAAGGACATTATTAATTTGTTCATCCATTGCATGAATAAGCTCTGGAATGTCCTTAATCTTTTTGTAAGGTATAGGATCCTGAAGAATGGACTGGAGCTTATTAATTACTCCTTCTACCTCTGCACCCATCAAATAGGATTTGCTTTCATCATATTTTCGTATGGCTGCCAATCCATCATCAAAGATTTTCTTCTGATCAGTACCGAAGAAACTTTTGACATAGACAATATCCTCTTCCCAATCAAGTAAGTCGTCTTCTAATTCCTTTAACTTATTGAAATAAGATACATTATCTAAGCCGCTATGGAACTGTTCAAAGTATTCTAATCCTTTATCGAGCAAACTTAAACCAGGATACTTTCTTCCTTCATAACGGGCTTTATATCCCTTAATTTCGTCTATCTGCTTTTCAACAAGTAGACGAATGTCCTTTAATAGTCCATCTTCATCATCAGCCAAATCTGTTTTATTGAAAACATCTTTACAAATACTTTTAGCTGTTTTAATTAGTTTTTCATCAACTTTTACCCTTTTCAACACAATGGCTTTGTCGGCTTCCTGTGTCTTTGTAAAAATCGTTACTAGAGTATTTACATTATCTTGAGGTTCCAAGTATTCTGAATTATAACGAATACGAATACGTTGTTCTTTTAATAATTGAGCAATCAATCCTGCTATATCTAGTATCTTCCAACCATATGGCTTATCACCGAAACGATCAAATAGGATTTTTACACGCACTTGCTTTTTCAAATCGTCTTGTAGGCTAATAAAATCAGACACTTCCCTCTTAGCCAATTCATTTGGGTTTACTTTCAATGTATCTTCAAATGACATTTGCTCATCATTTGAAGCTAAGATTGAAATCAGCCCCCGCTCATTATCTAGATGTTCTTTCAAATAACTCAGTTTCGTGTAAACGTTATTGACTAATATCGTGAAGGCAGCATTTATTTTCTCACGAACAGTTGATCCTTTTATTTCTACTTTATCCCCATTGATAAAGAAAGCACTATCTTTAATCGCATCATCCAAAAGCTCACGAACCCTTCTTCGACGTTCACGAACTTCTGCTTGTTTATTATTCAAGATATTTTGGATGTTTTCAGGAAGTTGCGTAATATTCGTTTTCTTACGGAATTCCTCAATCCGCAACGCTTCCCCTATTTCCTCGATATAGGCCTCATTACCACCAAGTTTAATGATCATTTCTCCGTTACCCGAAGTCATCATCATTAATTCTTGCTCGGACTTCTGGTAATGATCTGATAATGGAGATAGAATTTGCATACCTATATTGGATGTCTGATTTCCATAGTTTTTCTCATCCATTTTCTGATTGTAGGTGAATGAGTATTCATTGCTGTATTTGAATCGGTTTCCATCATAAAGATCATCGAAAATGTAGGTTGCTAACCCTCGTTTCACGATGTCCTCATCAATATTCAAGGATTTGATTTCCCTATTAATATCTTGTTCATCGTCTGTTAAAAAGATAAATTGATCTCCATTTTTCTGTACCAACGTTTGGGAAATTAGCTTACGCAAAGAAACTTTAATTTTCTCTTTAAGCTGTAACTTATCCTCGTCAATATGCGTAACCATTAGAGTAGCAATATTATCGAGATTTGCTGGTAGTTCTTTTACATATTTAATCATGAATAAAACCTTTAATAGATCAATGTTAAAATCATCGTCTTTTAAAGCTGGATTTTCATAGGCACCTTCGATAACTCTTGAAATGGATGGATTCAAAAATTCCTTTATCGTGTCATAGAAGGCATAAAAAGGTATAAGTGTACCTTCTTCGGCATTCTTATATTGAAGACCAGCTTCTTTAAATGCTGATAACATTGAGCGTTCCCCTTCAGATAAATGCTTACCAGAAGAGCCATGTTTTCTTACTTGCTCAAAAACGTTTTGTAACAACTTGAATTGATAAGGCATGAAAGGATACACATCTGCAAATTCCTGTTCATTGTCAAATCCACGTAAATCTGCTGTGCTTTCTCGGAAACTAATTAAGTTCTTTAAAATAGCACTTTTTTCAGGATAAAGAACCTTCAATTTGTCATTAGCAAAGTCTTTTTTCAATAGGATACGCTTTTTGATAACTTCATCAACCGAGATGGATGATAGAGAGAGTCTTGTATCGAATCGCCCTTGGATACGGGAGAAGTCATCACCTTTAACTTTAATTATGCTATCAATACTCTCTTGAGAAGTAACCATAATCCAAACCTTACCCTTACAGTGGGTTCCAAGGTCTTCAGCGACTGTCTGCAAATTCAACATCAAACTACGGTTATCACCGATGTATTGGCCGATCTCATCCACGAGGAAAATAAGGTGGAAGTTTTTCCCCTTACTATTGATGTACTCATTTACGTCTTTCGCAAACTTTTCGATACTAATTTCGAAATTATTTACACCATTCTCAAACCAATTTCGAGCAGACTCTTCCGTCATATCGGTTACTTTCGTTAAGGCACCAATGACAAAATCCGCATCAAAGTAAAAACTATTACGACGTTCTTCCCATGATTCACCAGCCAATGACTTAAATTCGGCTTTAAACGCTTCATAAACTCCTTGTTTATCCAGGTACTTCTCCATTTCAGCCACACCAGGTATATCTCCGTAATAGCCACGATGCTCATAAAATACCTTCATGAAGACACGAAGAATTGCATCATCTTTTGATTTGTTATCTAGTGAACCTTTTGAATCTATATTGAACAAAATGACTTCTGTTTCCACGTCAGCCGTTCTTTGCATATTCGCATATACAAGAGGGTCTTGTACTTTATCTTGGAAGAAATCAATCGCTTGTGTACCTTTTACCTTCTTGTTTTCAAGCAAGTAAGCAAGTATCTTCAGAAAGTGTGATTTACCGGAACCAAAGAATCCAGAAATCCAAACACCCATCTTATCCGTTACACCATTAATCCCTTTTTGATAATTCTCATAAAACTTAGAAAGGTGTTTTTGCAGTTCACGGGTAACAACATACTCGTCCAATTCCTGATAAATATTATCTTCATCTTGTTGAGCTACTTTAATGACTCCACGAATATCACGTTCAATGTCTTTTTGAAACATATCTTTAATAATCATCTAAATTCCCCCTATCCCTTTTAATCGACTAATCGGAAAGCCCTGTAATAATTATCATCCTTAAATTTTCCAAACAATTGTAATGATTGCCCATCATATTTTCCAGGGAAAAACATGATAACGGGTACATTGTCCAACACTTCTTGTAAGTTATTTAAAATATTGTGGGAACGAACGAATGGATAAACCTTACCTATTCCAGTGAGGAACACCACATTATAATCATCCATTTGTTCTTTAATCTTTCTTAGAAACACTTCAGGCTTAGCAAATGTCGTCATCGCTTTAAACAATTGGTCTCTTCCTTGACGTTCTTCCATTTCAAAAATTCGGTCAAAGATCCTTTTATCTTTTGTAATTTCTAGCAGCATCTTATACAAATCAAACTCAATAATTCTACGGTTTGATCCTTCATAACCAAATTCCTTCTTAATATGTTTTATATAGTCCCTTACTACCAGTTCATTTTGTGGCTCGTAATCAAATACGTAAAAGCTAATCTCATTGCCAAGTCCACGTCCCTCTATGAACTTATCCTCTTTAATTTTCGGTATAATCTGATCCAATCTTGCATTCAAATTTGCCACGTATTCACCCCCTACTCACCCATTGCACGTATATAACGAGCATCACCAATTTGAGTGAGATGATTCTTTATCTGTTCATCAATAATTAGCCTGTCTAACTCTTTACCTTTTCTGGTTCTTAACATTCCACTTTCATACAATACTTGCATGAAAGCCCTTTTTAACTTTTCAACATTAATATCGCTCCAACCGGCCACTTTTTCACTTTGCTCCGCCTTAGAGGTGAAGAAGAGATTGATGTCTTTCTTTTCTATTAAATAATCATTATTATGTAGCTTTTCCCCTATTACCTCATCCATGAATTCATAAAACAGCAAATCAGTCTTCATAATGGCATACAGGTTAAGGGTTTTTCCCGTTTCAATGGAACCTTCTAACAATAAAGCAGCAAGGGTTTCATCAATAGCTTCTGCCCTTTTCATAACGGAAGGTAGTGCTCTATTGATTCTCCCTTGATTATTAAATTGAAACAGATTTTCTTCCTTTACTTTTTTCCTTATTTCATCTTTTGCTAAGCCCTGTTGTTTCAACTTTATGACTTGTTTTAACTCAAAGAGTAAAAATGATGCACCGTTTAAACTTGAAGAATATTCTAATTCCATTGTCATTCAATCAAACCTTTCAAACAAGACTATTTTCCTATTTTATTTCCAGTATCTTTCCTACCACAGCCAAACGCCTTTTACCGCATTGCTGCTGAACGACTTTTGTGAACTCATTGTCTTTTATTAGTTTTTCTTGATTATGTTCATATAAGTTTTTAATTCCATCTATTAGCACATTCTCTTTTATCTCTTCCTGCCAATAGGAATCCACTAGCTTGTTCAAATCAACAGCCAAATCTCTCTGTGTACGATAAAACATTTTTAGTTCCACAGGGTTCACCTCTTGCAATTTTTCTTACTTATCTCTTATTTTAGTCTTATTTCATTTGGAACTCAATTACAACCATTAATTAATACCCATTTTCTTACTTCAGTGTCCATAGTGTACTCGGTTAGGCCGGAATACGGTCTTTATACGTTTCTAAAAACTAACTTTCAAAATATAAGTACCGTATTATGTACCCGAAACGGTTCCAATGATATTACTATGAGTATTTCTTTTAATAGCTGTATTTAAAATTAGAAATCTATCGCATTAAAAAAGGCTACTGAAAAAAATCAGTAGCAATCCTCATTTACTCATCCTGTAATCTTTTTTAGAGATTGTTTGTCTTTTAAAACCTGTTTAATGTAGTCCTCAGCTACTTCTTCTAATCCAAAACCATTTATAAGGATGTTAAGTTTTGTAGTCAATTCACAGCCTCTATAGCCTTTAATTAATCTAAACACAAAACTTGGCGACAAGTTTGTCTTGTCGGAAATATCCTTCAGACTATATCCCCGTCTCTCTTTGAGTTACTCAACATACTCACCAAAATTATTTTCAATCATATCAAGAACGTCCTGATTACCTTGTTGTTCCATTACTTTTCCTCCTATGTATTCACTGATATTTATACCAGTTCCTGATTTGTCACAAGACCTTATATACTAAGCAAAATGGGGTTCTCTTATTACTCCACCTCGAACCAAATTTCCTTACCATATTGGAATATTTCATCCTTAGTTATCTACTATATAAAAAGCAAAAAATTAAAGGGGGAATCATTATGGATACACAAGAATTCATGAATTTATCCGCACTAGAAAAAGTAGAGCTAGTGAATAAAATGCTTAAAGAGAATGATTTTCATTTGAAAAATGTAGCTTCTAAATTGGGATTACCAGAGTCAACACTTTCGAAAACCATTAGGGGAAACTCATGTTATCAATTCAATAAAACTAGCAAACAGTACGAACGAATTATGCCGATTGAGGAATACAAGAAATATCTCCAATCAGATTATAACGAGGACAAAATGGAAGAAACATTGCAGTTTCTTGGTGAACATCTTGAAGAGTTAAAGGGGCTTTTGCATGAACATGAAACTCATTTGATATTAGAGCCAGAAATCTATGATCCTAGCAGCAAAACTATCACAAGAACCATTCAGGTAAACGAGTCCATTTACCAACTGTTCTCCGACCTGTATTCTAGTAAGTTCTCTCACATTCGACTTAGAGAAATCTACAGTAAATGTCTGCTTGATTTCATCAGATCTTATCAACCAAAGAAATCACCTGAGTCCAAAGTTTACGGGATTACTTCAGAAGTCCAACAAGTTAAATCACAAATGCTAACAAAAGACCAAAATTGCAAAATTAAAAGGGGGAAGTAAAATGGAAAAAACATATGATGTTGTTGTTAGGGTGCTGCATAGTACGATGGTTGAAATTAAAGCAAGTAGTGAGGAAGAAGCAATAGAAAAAGCAATAGAGGACTTCTATGATGGGGAAGTAATGCCTGGATTAGAGTGCTATAAAGATTTTTTCGATGATCTTGATGTTTTTGCCGAAGAAGTCAAATTAAAATCACAATACGAATGAATGGAATTGAAAAACAAAAACGCAAACCAGTAATTTGGCTTGCGTTTTTAATACATATATTTTGATTTTTAATTGTAAATTCTCAAGAGGATTAGCGTTTTGCCCCCCCCCCCCCCCACAAGTAACCCGTTGAATTAGTATCAGGGAATTCAATTACCTTTTTTTCGCTCTTGTAACAATCCAATTATTTCACTCTGCCTAAACCCATCCCAACCATTTTCGGCTCTTCGGAAGCAATCTTGACTATGACTTAAACATTTCCCTAACGAACTTCCCCAAATCTTCTTCGCTCATACTTGAGCTACTTGCTGCAAGCTCTATCGCTTTTAACCTTGTCCTTTCAATTTTATTCAATTTTAAAAGCTGTTTAGTCTCCCTATCCTCTTTTTTAGCATCTTTTGCCCATTCTCGATATTTCTTATAATGCAGTTTAGATATTTCTATGGCTTCCACAGGAGTTTTAACCCTCATTCTTGTCCAGTAATTTGCCATTTTATCCATGAAACTTATGGACATTTTGGTGTCACAATACATAAAGGTAAGGTTAATTAAAGCATTTAAAACACTATCAGGAAGATTATATTTCCTAATATATTCTAAGGCTTCGAAATCATCTTTTATTGAGCCAGGAACATCTGATAATTCTTTTAAAAACTCTTCAGGTGTAATGGTTTTAAAACGTTGTACCAATTCATACTCTTTATTACTTAAATCCATAGCATTCTCCATTTCATTTTTGTTTGTCCTTATCGTTTTTTAGATTTAAAAGCCCGTAGAAATTTTAAGTCTATATATGAAATTGGCATTTTATATCCTTTTGAATCTATCTCAAAACCTTCTCTCCTGCCAAATCCATTATTTTCAGATGAGTATTCATGTTTTAGTAAATCTATTCACTGAAAGAAACGCATATTCGGGTTCGATTCCCATATTTCTTGAAGTAAATGCAGTATCCTCATTATTCTCCCTGAGTCTCTTCTCTTTTCATTTGTCATAATTAATATCACTCTTTTCCATGTTTAGCAATTTATCTTTCATTTGATGATTCTTTCTCTTCTAATCTTTTCATTGCCTCTATTGCCACAATTAAATGCTTGTCTTGAGGCTTTGATGTAAAAAGAAGATATTGTGTAACTTTACCAATTGCCAATATTAAATCCCAAACTATTTTTGGCTCATTCCTCCATAATTCGTAACCAATAGACCAGCTTAACAGAAACATAAAGAATGAGTTTTCAAGTATTAGGGATAGGATAGAGAAACAAAGAACGATACTCACTGCTTGATTTGTGCCGCAATCCTTATGCACCCTCGGTTGCTCTCTTACGTTTTCTAACGTTAAATTTAGGCCACTCTCAAAGGCTGAGATGGTCTTATGCTCTGCTCCGTGATATTTTCCAATGGGACTTATTTTTATGAGTAGACTTGCTATAACTAGAAAGAAAAATAACAACTCTAAGCTGCTAATTTGAATAGTATGTAAAAGAAAAGAATTAGATTCTACAATAAATAAAACTTCAACTAACAGCAAGACAATTAAAGCTAACAAAAACCTTTTCCAATTTTCGATTATAAGCTCAAAAATCATGGAGAAGGACCGAACAAAGGGTATCTTCGATAGAATCAAAGTTATTTTCCTATCTGCTTTTTTCATTTTCATTTCTGTTGTGATTTTCCCATCCTTGAACCGAGATATTGATTGGTACCTTTCTCCAGTAAAACCCACAGAATTATATCCAGCTCTTCCTCCGTATATTTTCACAATCTATCTCTCCTAAATTAAACTTTACTTCCTCCTTCTCGACTGCCAAATAATCGTTGCAGCACATGCACCTAATAAAATAATAATCAGAATGGCAACAATGGAAACAATTAATAACCCCACACACTGATCCCCCTTTTTTAAATTCATTATTCGTCCTAATTAAGCACCAAAATCTCCGTTACTTCATTTCATATATTTATTAAACAAACCTTTATTTTCGAAATATGCTCTAAAGAGTTTCCGCAGCTCCTCGTTATTCTCAAATGTCAAAAGCATAACCACCATACGTTTTATGACATTAGTAGCTTCATTTTCAATCCAATCCCATGCTTCTCTTGTTAATACTAGATTTTGATGTTCTTGGATTATTTGACTCAACACTTTGATTAATTGTCCTTGTTCTTCTGCTTCCTCAATTATCTGCATTAGATTGCTCCTTTTACTAAGGCTTTCTTCAACAGCTTCTTTTACGGTCTTGATTATGTTCATGATACTTTCGCTTATCTCGTACTGTTCAATCCAATACACCAACTCATCAAAAGTATAGATAACATCCCGCTCCAACTTAACATGGGAATCGTCTTCCATTTCCTTCAGTTTCCTTCCTTTTTCCTTTAGAATTTTTACAATATCTTGATATTTCGCTTCAATAATCTCAGCAAATTGGTTATTGTCGCCCAATCTTCCATTAAGAACTCCTATTACATCTTCCTTTGGGATATAACTCATTGTCCGCCTTCCCATATATCCCAGATCCAAGAACATGTTACCTATTTGCGACTCGACGGAATCTGGTTCATCTGCTGGTCTCTTGGCAGTATCCATAAATCCTCTCACTTCTGGCTCAACAAATACCCATGTAGAACATATCGCCTTTCCAAACTCAATCGGCTCAAACTGGGGACCATTATTGTCAAAGCAACATATATCAATGAGGTTTTCTAAAGGTAGACCTGTGTTTAGATACCTAATAATCATTAACTCAGCCCCGAGTTGTGTAGCACTTTTAAACCCCTGCAAGTGTTTTGCAAAATAATCTTGAATTGTCTTCACATTAAAGTGTTGGGATAAAAGGGCATCAACTTCTTCGTTAGCACCTATCGACAGTTCATATAGAGCTTCAATACGCTTTTCCTCCATTTTTATTACATCTAATCGTTCCAAGAGCTTCGAATAGTTAACCCGGACAGGTAAAGATATAGGTTTTTCTAAAATAGAATTAGCCCATTCTACAGCCTTTTGAGCCTGTTCTTTGGAAATGTCACCATAGACACATGCGTATTTCGGAAACCTACTTTCAATCAATGCAGCGATACCTAACAAGAATGTATGGTAATCCTTTCCTTGAGTCTTAGAGTAGAAAACTTTTCTCGCTCGACCACCTCCTTCTTCTGTTAGATAGAGTAAAATGTCCTCCTTCAATTTGTCTTCATTAAATTCGCTATATCTTTCAAAGTTTGAAAACAGGGTAAAACTCTCTCCCGTTTCCTTGCTTTCTATATCCCCATTTATTTTCCAATACTTCTCTTCTGGTCCATACCCTTCAACAAATTGCTCTTCTGTTCGGTCTAACACCATTCGCTTAAAACCATCAACGTTATCAACATTTTGCGTGGCAAACGGGTAGGCCTTAATTAACTGCAACGTCTCTTCAAAAACTTTCTGCCATTCTTCTTGGCTAATTTTTTGGGGGATTATATCAAGTCCAACGTATATTCCCATTTTTCTCCTCCTAATTTATATGATTTTTTCTGTATCTTTAACCAGTGACTAAAGTCAAAGGTAAATAAAAAAGCCCGTATTCCCCCTTACCTGGAATACGAGCCATTTATTATATTGAATTTTATTTTGAACGCAGTTTTTTCAATCATAGTTTTCCCTGCTTTTCATTTTATTAAATTGTATTATAAATAAGATTAGTGCGATAATCAAGATAAGTATTTGGATAAACTTTACATTAATAAGAAAAGAGGTGAAAATATGTATTCTTTTGCTAAAGTATGTAAGAAACTCGGGTTAGATCGTCAAACAGTACAAAACATGTGTGAAAAAAGAATGTTCCAGGACGCTTATCAAACTGAAAATGGTGATTGGCTGATTCCGGAATATAATTTCATTACCACAAAAAAACATGATGAAAAAGCAGAAGAAATCCTACGGTATATTGATAGAAAAAATCATGGCGGAACGGATGAAACTAAAATACCCTATATTCCGGCAAAAGTAGTCGCTAATCATTATGGGGTTACATTAAAAAAAGTGATAAATTGGATTAATCATGGATACCTTTCTGGAAGGTTAGTGGAAGGAGAATACTTCGTACCAGAAGAGGAGTTTGAATACCTTAAATCGAAAAGAGAGTCAGATGCAACAGAAGAAGAAATCAGAAAGCTCCTTGGTTCCGATTATATTGGAGACTGGGATGTTGAAATTGAGGAATAAGCTACTCAAGATTCCTTCTATGGAAAAACGATTTATATTAGTCTAATCAACACTTTTTCTAAACTGAAAAGAGTTAACTCTTAAATCTTAAATCATTGATTTAGCAACGATTCGCATAGAAAATGTGTTAACATTACCTACTTAATTTCCCCTTTAAATAACAGTTAAGTGTTAACACATTTGGTTTAATAACTATTGAAATACCATTTTTCTATTTCGTTTGTTCCCTAACCGCATTTACCCCATGAAAATCTTTCTATCCTCTTGATACAAGAGTTGAATAATCCTAAAAAGAAGTCTAAATCTGTATGTGTTTCAGACAAAATTTATTTTGTAGTTAATTTATTTGACCATGTATTTGAACTCTATCTTTTCACCTTTTACATCCACTTTCTTTTTCTACCAACCATATTCAAGCCAAGAAGCACACTGTCTAAACTTTTCCGTTCGTGAATTTGACCACCATGTTGGATTTTTTCTAGCAGTTGGTGGTAAATCCTTTTTTATTACATCTTCAATCTCGCTGAAAGTTAGTGTGGTCTGTGTAATGCCTTTTTCCACCAGCTTGTTTAAGTGTTTACTAAGAGGATAATAGTCAGAGGATATACTCATTGCAATCCCTTCTTTCAAGTTTATTGAATGTATGTTAGCACAAAAATTCAATATGCGTAAGTAATGAAAGAGTTGTGAGTTGGTTGTTGTGAATAAGTGTTATACCATCACTTGAAAAGAGATTTCCTTTGACTTAAATATTTGTTCCACTCATCAAATATTTCTTTTTTTCTATCGAGGAAAACAGTGCCTCTAACATAAAGACGACACAAGATATTAAATGCCTTATTATTACCTCCAAATCTTTGGCGAAAGGCATTTCCTTCATTATCGAATTTATTTGGATTAACATCTAACCATTTACATAATCTTGTTAGGAATTCTTCCGTACCAGTAAATGAAACATATACTTGAGGATTGTATGTATTTCTATCAAACTTCTTGATGTTGCCATCTCCATCTAAATATCCCCTTATAAAATCATTTACATATTCTTTTGTTAGTACGGGTTCGTCTGGAAAGGAAAGATTAAGAGACTTTCTAGGTGTACAGCCATTTTTAATTAGATTTTGCACAAATTTTTTATTATGAATAGCAATTCTCTTTGCCTTGTATTTTTTTCCTTTTAATTTTACTAATTTATCATCAATTTTGGCATCTGTTTCAATAAATTTTTTAAACTTCTCAAGATGGTTGACATCTTCGGCTTTTAATCCAAGTTCTAGCACATATCTCCCTTTCCCAAATGTTACAGATCCATCTGCATATAAAAATCCTAGCCAATATGCCTTTTCCTCTGTATCTATGGTTTTAAAGATATCTTCATTTACCTTATACTTTCTAGCTTCTTCAATTGTATCAACCCCCATTTTTTTAAATTCATGTGCCAAGATCGTTCCATCCAGTTTCACTTCTTTTTTTATTTCTTGTAAACTTTTTCCTTTGTTGTATAGTTCCTTTGCCTTCTTGATCTTTTTTGATGTTTCTTCTGATCCATTGGAAGGCTTGGTAGCATTTACTTGTATTCCTTGATCTTTTAAGTGCAAAGAAAATCCTTGTCTACTAAATCCATACTTCTTTGATAATTCTCGAATACTTTTTCCTTCAAGAAACTCAGGGACTGCTTTTTCATATTTTTCATACTTATCATAACCGGAATTTCCTGTTTTAGCTTCTATATCATATCCCTCTTTCTTTAGATAATCAGAAAGCACTTTTCTGTTTACCTTCAAAAGTTTCTCAATTGTCCTTAATGAAAGACCAGCTAAAAACATCCCTTCCCCAATAAATAATTTCTTTGTTGTTTCATCCAATAACTCATAAAAATTCTTCTTCATCTTATTTACTACCTCCATTACTTTTTAAAAAAAGTACATCTCGGAATGATTACTAAATTTACAATAAAACTCTGTTATCAAATTGGACAATTCAAATAATTTTTATACCTATATACTGAATAGAATTTTTATCCTATGGCTATACTAATAATTTTGACTATAGGAAACGGTTAGAGTTTTATTGACTAAGATTTGAGGACAAACACTGTAAAGGATCTCTATTCAATAGCTTGAGTAAACCAACTGAACAAGAACTGAAGTCAGACTAAACCCTTACTGGACAAAGGGTTGGAGGAATATAACATTAAAAAAGCGACTGGATATGGATTGAAATTTGATTGAAAAGTGGGATTGGATTACGATTGGATACCCACAGAATATCGCATAAAAAAACCGAAGGTCTACCGGAAAAAACCTTCGGATTGGGAACATTAATTTTATTTAAAGACCGATAATTATATCTAAGGAACGGAAACTTTTTATTGGGATACTTAGATAGTTGATGTTATTCTTGTTGATCTTTATCTTGATCGTTATCTTTATCTAACTGGTCTATAATCTGATCCTCTATCTCTTCAAATTCTATGTCAATGATGTCTGGCATTTCTCTTTTGATTTCATCCATGTCCTTTTGAAATTCTTGTGTTGAGTAGTTTAAAGAATCATACATTGTATTTCTTAAACGGTTTCCCATTTTAGTCATAGATGTATAAGTTAGACCACCAGAAACTACTCCTCCAACAACAGGAATTACTTTAGAGACCCCTTTTGCAAATGTATCTTTTGTCATCTTAACCCCAATAAGAGCTGCAATTTTCTTAACAATAGGATAGTAGAATGTTTTAGTTAATGCTTTTTGAGGTAGCTTTTTTAATGCCTGTTGTGCCATTTTGGAAGAAACCACTTTTAAGGTCGAAGCAGCACCCCCTACACCAAACATAACACCAAGGAATAGAATCAATTCACTTCTCACTCGCTCCAAGTCTAATTCATCATCATCCCAAAAGTCCCTGTATCCAAACATATAAGCTAGTTCTTGTGATAAACGTAAAGCAACTCCGAAAAATTGAAGGGTGTCGGCAGGAATTGTGGCAGCCATAGCCCACCCACCAGGTAGACCAGCCGCAAACGATGTACCCGAGCTTTGTAACGTTCTTTTATTTACGAGGGATTTTGCCATTCTATTAATTTTGTCAGTACCGATTCCTACTTCTTGTGGTCCTTTATCAATCAAGATAGGGATTTTATCCGAACTTAATTTATCACCGAATGTTTTTACCAAAAATTCTTTTCTATTTACTTTAACACCCGGCATCTTTAAGGCATTTGCTATAATCAATTCGACACTTGTAGACTCTCCATTATTAGCCATGCTATTAACCCTCTTTCATATTAGCGACGTTTTAATATTTATGGTACATTCGTTTCATAATTCAAAGATTTAGATCTTGTATAACTAGACAACCCTATATTCATTTGTTCTGGTGTTTTTCTCTCATACTCTGCAATTTTATCACGAAGGATGGCAAGACAAAACTGGAAATAACCTTGGATTGGAAACATTATTTTCCTTTTGGTACAGAAAAAAGACTGGACCTACTACTAGATCCAGCCCGAATTTGTATTGATGTTGGTTTTAAACAAACGTTTTGATTAATGATTGATAATGGTTCCATACATAGCTCATTTGTGTGCTGCTGTTCCGTGATTCCTTACTGATTGGGTACCGCTATGTGACAGTGGGAACAACCTTTTAGCGTGGGGACGTAGAAAGTAACAGGGGCATAAGTCATAGCTCACTATTACCACATGACCAATATTAAATTTAAAAAAATTTGACCTTAGTTAGAAATTATTTTTTTCTTATTCGTGCATCGTCTTTAAATCGCTGGTATGCTTTACTTTTTACAAATCGTTCCGGATTTTTCCTTATAGCTTCCACGATTTTTTCTTTTTGGCTTTCTGAGATTTTCTCTCTCGATTCTCTAAGGTCCTTAGCAACAGCGAAAAGCTCATTAAACACTGGTGAAGATACAGTATGATTTGGCTCCCCCATATTAAAGAATCCTTTTTCCTCTACTAAAGTATTTTCCCAAACCTCTTCAACAGCCTTTTTTAAGATGGTGACAATTAATATTCCCTGAAGATTTAAAAATACATATGAAGAGTCGGGGTCATGGCTAATATAAGTATAGCCCACAACACTTCCCCCGATGGCAGTATGTAAATCAAACTCACTGGTATCCCCAGACGCTTCCTCAATTGGGCCAAAAAAGAATATATGATTTTCAATGTGACCAAGGTCTTTTCGTTCTCCAAGAAGGAATTCACGCATGATTTTTTCCGCTTCAATTAAAGTATCTAAATCTATAATATTAATATTTTGGTCACGCACAAATTCTATGATATCAAGATAAAGGTTTCGCCAACTGACGGATGTAATGAAGTAATTGAGCCATTGTTCATATTCCACCACTTGGAGATTGTCCGAATGATAGGGATGATAAACTTTATTTGCAAAGATTGTTTCATTTGGACTGAATCTATCCTCACAGACCCCACACAGCATCGCTTGTTTGTCACCGTCCTGAATTACCCTGTTTGGTTGCGATGCCATACGCATATTCCCTGTTGGCGAATTCCTCTTCATTGACCTAAAAACAAATTTTGGGATGATATGGCTTTTTTCTAGTTCCCTTTCTTCCTGACATAATGCACACTTACCCATAAAACCTTCCTCATTTCTTCTTATCCTAGAACAATAAACAGTTCAAAATTGTCAAAAAGTGTTCCACATGAAGATGTTACCCTCTCAAATAGGTACAATAACCATTGTTTTTTAGAAAGAAATTATAAATCGTTTCAAAAAAAGACCGTCTCAGACGATCCTTTTTTAAATAATTCATTCTCTTTAACAGACCTCTCAACGACATTATTACTAAAGACTAGAAAACTTACACATAAAGTAATTGCTTGCAGTACGATTTGTATCCCTTTAAGGCTTGTAAACAGTTCTTTCATAATAACCACCCCTTTATCTTTTATTGTCGAGAGTTGCTCAACTGAGCACGGAACCTGTTCCGTCTGAACAAGCGGGGGAGCCTGTTAAAAAGAATGAATACCTTATTCTACCATTTTCCGAATGTTCCTTCAACAAAACTGCCCGTTACTTTAAGTGAACTTTGTCAATAAGTTCTTGTAAGTACATAACACCACCCTTCATTAATAAATATATTATTGAATAACTTAACCATCTCTATTTAGAGGAAATATTCAGCAAAATAGCTTTTCCCTTTTCTCGTCTTTTTCTTCCTTCTACTATATTCAACTGCCAAAAAGTCCTTCCCCGCTCCATTCTCCCTCTCACTCCCCTCAAACCCTTGCGTCTCTATGTCCCTTCCCTCTTTTCTCGCCTTTTTTCTTCATTCCAT
>NZ_JBQKKM010000046.1:0-38706 GCF_052116745.1 Niallia sp. Sow4_A1
AATGAGGTGTTATTTCATTTTATTAAACACTGTCAAGCAACATATTTAATAGACCATAGACGCAATACAACTAACGATTTGCACTTATTTTTTTGGTGCGAAAGTTGAGATTGGAAGAAACAATAAATACACAGTTATCACTTTCCCATAAAGGAAGGGTTTCAACTTCTATTCCATCTATCTTCATCCCCAGCCCAAAAAAGATAACGGTCCTCTTCCTAGTCGGATTAACCCAATCAAGAATATGCTCCATCTTTTCCGCTCGTACTTTTCGAGCACAAAAGGGAAACAATCGCTTTTCACAAGGCCAATCACTTTCCTGATTTCCAGCTAGTAGAAAAAAACAGGTCATTTTCGAATAGGAACTTTTCCAAATCTCTAATCTTTTTTGGTCTAATAAGCTTTCATATGCTGTATACCAAGTAAAGTTAGATATACCTATCGACCGAATTCCTACTTTATCAGCAGCTTCAAAAGGCAGTGGAGAAATATCAGAGACTACCAAATCTATTTTCATTTGTTGGAAAAATTGAACCTCTAATTGAATCTTGTTTTCCCAATTCTCCACATACCGATCAAATTCTTTCGCTAGCTTCTTCTTATCTGGCTCTAGGCTTCCTTCTTTTAAAAAATAGCCAACATCTGTAGCAATCTTTCGAAAGGTAACTTGATTATATGGAAGTGAGTTCTGCAAAAACTCCATCGCAAAAGCATGACATATAATGATGCGATAAGAAGGTTCTCGCTCTAAAAGTTCACGAATAATGGCAATAGAACGGGCAGCATGACCAAATCCATAGTCAGAAATATAGTATGCGATTGTTTTCATTGTAGGTACTCCTTTAAGCTTAATTCTTTTGCTACCCAATTTATTTATCTTTTATTTTAAACTTTTCTCTAGTTGCAAATAAAGTTTTATCGTTATATTTATCTATTCACTATTCAGACAGTACCTCAAGAAAATGATTGCTATTATTATTTTTACCTTTTTCTCCTTAAAATAAGAGAATTTAAGAGAAAAAGAAACTAACATGATTCAGCCTTTCCTACCTTCCCAATAGATTTCTAAATATAACCATCCTATAATGAAAGTATTACAGAGAAAATTGGAGTGATAATCTTGTTGACAATTGGTTACATCGGTAATGGAAAAAGCACCAATCGCTATCATTTGCCCTTTGTTTTGCAGCGGGAAAATATAAAGGTTAAAACCATTTATAGAAGAAATCCTTCTAATGATGCTTGGAAGAAGCATGATCAAATCTATTATTCTTCCAATTTAAATGAATTACTAACTGATCCGGAAATACAGCTAATTGTCGTTTGTACTACTCATTCCTCTCATTATGAATATGCAAAAATGGCTCTTAATCATAATAAGCACGTTTTAGTAGAAAAACCATTTATGATGACATCTGAGGAAGCAGAAGAAATATACGCTTTAGCTAGAGAAAAAGGGCTAATTGTACAATGTTACCAGAATCGTCGCTTTGATTCTGATTTCTTAACGACACAAAAGGTTATCGATAGTGGAAAACTAGGAGAGGTTTTAGAAGTAGAAATGCATTATGACTATTTCAGACCAGAAGTACCAGAATCTAGCCGTGATTTTCAATACTATAATAGCTTTTTATATGGACATGGCTGCCATACTATTGACCAAGCAATCTCTTACTTTGGCAAACCGAATAACATTCATTATGATGTAAGACAGCTTCTTGGCAGTGGAAGAATGAATGATTATTTTGATTTAGATTTATATTACGATACGTTAAAGGTCTCTATTAAGTCGAGCTATTTCCGATTAAAGGAACGCCCTAGCTTTGTGGTCTATGGAAAAAAGGGTGTTTTTGTGAAACATACAAAAGACCGACAAGAAGAACATTTAAAGCTTTTTTATATGCCTGATCAACCTGATTTCGGCATCGACCTTCCTGAACACTACGGGACATTAACTTATTTAGATGAAAACGACCAATACCATGAAGAAAAAGTAGTTTCCGAGCGAGGCGACTATGGCAGAGTGTATGACCAATTATATGAAGTAATAATAAATGGGGCAGACAAACAAGTAAAAGATGAAGAAACAATGCTCCAAATGCACATTCTCGAAAAAGGCATGGAAGAATGTAAGTAAGTAAAGTGACGGTTCCTCTGATGTAAGCACGAGAACCGTCACTTTTCCCCCTTATTTCATCACTGCAACTGGATTTTCATATACTATTTCTCCATTGATTACGGTTTGTTTAATCGGGATGTCTTTGATGTGGTCTGGTTTTGTATTTAGAATAGATCCCTCTAGAATGACAAAATCCGCTAGCTTTCCTGGCTCAATGCTTCCTTTCATTTCTTCTTCAAAGGATGCGTAGGCTCCATTTATAGTAAAGATACGAATAGCATCTTCTAGAGAACTACATTCTTTTTCCCCAATAATCGTTCCATTTTTTGTTTTGCGAGTAACAATTTCTTGTATGCCTAATAGTGGTTCGAAGTCTGTAATTGGGCTATCTGATCCAGCTGCCACCTTTACTCCATGTTCTAGGTAGGATTGGGAGGGAAACATCCACTCTGCCTTCGAGCCAATATATTTTACATATTCATCCCCAAAATCATAAAAGAAAGCTGGATTTATGACAATGACGGCATTCAACTTCTTTATTCGTTCCACCAGTTCTGGATTACATACAGAGGCATGTTCAATGCGATGGCGGTGATTTTCTCGAGGGAATTCGTTCACCACATGCTCGATACAATTTACCATCATTTCTACTGCTCCATCGCCAATCGCATGGGCAGTAATTTGACAGCCGGCATTGTGGGGGCGTTCCATTATGGTATTGACATCATCTTGGCTTTTATACAAAATGCCTTTATTAGTTGGATCTGTTACATATCCCTCACTCATAGCAGCAGTTTGCCCTGTGATACTTCCATCTAAAAACAATTTACTAGGACCGATTTTAAACCTTTCATTGCCTAAACCTGTTAAAATGCTTGCATCTAATGTCTTATCAATAGCATCTGAAGAGTTATCAAAAGATACAATGGACGCATATATTCGTAATTTAAAGTCTGCGTCTTTCGCTACTTTTTGCAAATAAAGGAGATGGTCACTTCCTTTTCCTCCCATATCATGAACACTTGTAATACCTGCTTGCATATAGTCTTTCGCTGCCAAATGTAAGCCAGAAAAAACTTCTTGTTCTGTATAAACATCTTGATCGATAACTAGCATACGGGCTGCTTCCTTTAAAACGCCTGTTACTGCACCATCGACTCTTTCAATTTCGCCTCCTTCTGGATTCAGCGATTCAGCAGTGATCCCGCCAAGTTCTAACGCCTTACTATTCGCAGCAATTACATGCCCACATGACCTTTGAATATAGATAGGATGCACAGTAGAGACAGAATCTAACTCTTTTTTATTAGGCATACGATTTTCTGCAACATTATTATCGTTATACGCCCAGCCTCTCACCCAGCTTCCCTCAGGTGTTAGTTCTGCCTTCGCCTTAAGCAATTCCAACACCTCATCAATCGACTTACAGGCTTTTAAATTTGTTGACACCTTTGTCAGTCCAAAATTAAGAAGATGAAGATGGGCATCAATAAATCCAGGCAATAACGAATTTCCATTAAGATCTATGACAGTGGTTTCCATTCCAATCCAACTGTTTATTTCTTCATTAGATCCGACAGCAGCAATTTTATTGTCTACAACCGCCACTGCTTCATAAACGGAAAACATATCATCCACCGTAATAATTTCACCATTTATATATACTAAAGAAGCTTTCATTTTTTCTCCTCCTTCACCCACTAATCTTAGGAAGAATAACAGAATAAGCTTCATCCAATGACGTACGAATAATCGAGATTGCTTCATCAATTTCTGCTTTTTTCACAATAGTTGGAGGAATAAAGCGAATGACATTCTTATCCACCCCACATACTAGTAGCAATAACCCTTTATCTAATGCCTTTTCTTGAAGGATACCAGCTACTTTTTTATCAGGCTCTCCGTTTTCATCAAAAAACTCTATACCAATCATTAACCCTTTTCCACGGATATCTACTATTCTTGTAAATTCTGTCCGCAGTCCTTCTAGCTTCTCGATAAAGTAGTCTCCCATTAGAGCAGCATTTTCGATTAATCCTCCTTCTAGCAGGTCGATTACTGCTAAAGCAGCTGCACAGGATACAGGATTCCCTCCATAAGTTCCACCATGAGACCCTTCTTCCCATTGATCCATTATTTCTTTTTTCGCAATCATGGCACTCAGTGGAAATCCATTAGCAATTCCTTTTGCTGCTGCCATAATGTCAGGCTTAATGCCGTAATGCTCCCATGCAAACATTTTTCCAGTACGTCCAAAACCTGTCTGCACTTCATCAAAAATAAGCATAATTCCATGTTTGTCACAAATTGCTCGAATTTCTTTGATAAATTCCAATGGCGGAACAATATACCCTCCTTCCCCTTGGATAGGCTCTAATATGATTGCCGCAACTTGATCGGGAGCAATTAAATAAGAAAAGATATCCTCTAAGCTCTTCAAACAACGTTTTACTTCATCCCCTTCTGATAAACCGGAGCGTAAAGCATAAGGGTATTCTGCATAATAGACACTTGGCAGTAAACCTTCATAGTTTTTTCGATAATGGGAACTAGAAGCTGTTATACTAGTTGCGCCCATTGTTCTTCCGTGAAAGCTTCGTTTAAAGGAAATAATCCCTGATCGCTTTGTGACCCGCTTCGCTAGTTTTATCACACCTTCAACTGCTTCTGCTCCACTATTAGAAAAATAAACTTTATAATCTCCTCCCATTAACGCAACTAACTTCTCCGCTAATTCTACATATGAGGGATAGTAGACAATGTTATGGCAACCATGTACTAAAGAATCAATTTGTTTTTTTGCCTGCTCATTTACATAGCGATGATTATGCCCTACATTTGTAACACCAATGCCACTCCCAAAGTCTAAATACTTCTTCCCGTTTTCATCATATAAATACATTCCTTCTGCCTTCACAATCCCTAATTCTGTAATTCTTTTTCCCACTGGTGGAATGACAGATTGTGCTCTTTCATATAAAGACCTTGATTCCATTAGGCAAAACTCCCTTAACTCAATTTTTAACTGGTACTACCGGTTGGATAACCTTAATATAAAGCACTACTTATCCCTCTGCAATCAATCGGTAATATAATCTAACACACTTTTTTATAATTTTCTGATTTTTTACCAATAAAAAAATAAACCAATAGCGTTCCACTGGTTTATTCCAAAGTACTATTCACTTGCCTTCCTGCGTTTTCTAACAGATGAATATCTTCCTTGACTGTATTTAGATGCTGCTTCATTACTATTACTGCTCTCTTTTCATCCCTAGTTTGTATTGCTTCAATCATTTCTAAATGCTGCTTTTGCGCCAATTCAATACTTGCCGGATTAATCTTTGTCAAATAAACAACTTGATCAGATAAGTCGGAAAAGGATTTGGTTAATATATAAAATAATTCATTGGGTACCGATTTTGCTAGCTCCATATGAAATTTTGCATCTAATTGAACATATTGATCCACGAAAAAACGATTTTGCTCCATTTCTTCATAAACAGATTTCAATCTATCTATATTTTCCTGTGTAGCATAGATCGATGCCCTTTGAATAATAGAAATTTCTAGTACTTCACGAACCTCTAGTATATGGCGAATACCAGATAAAGACTTATCGACAAATCGACTTAAGGTATCTGCTACAACAGAAGTTTCTGGTTTCTTTACATAGGCTCCCTTGCCAACATGTACTTGTACGTAACCTTTTTCCTTTAATATTTTTATTGCCTCTCTTACAACATTTCTACTTACTTGGTAATAAGTCGCTAGTTCCCTTTCGGACATTAGTTTTGAACCAACTTTTAATTCCCCATTTAAAATACTATTCTCAATTGTTTTTACAATATCATTATAAAGAGCCTCGTTCATGCTGTTTACCACCTTTTACGAGAACATTTTCATCCTACCGGTAATACCGGTTTATTCTGAATATTATTACTTTAACATTTTTTCCCGCATCTGCCTAGCAATCACTTTGGTTTACGTTAAATGAACGCACTCTACTACGATAAATAGTCCTTTATAATAATACTTTATTTCTTTAATCTGTAATCCAGCGTTTTTGATTATTTCTACCGTATTTCTATTTAAATGGCAGCCATCACAAATTTTTTTCCATAGTGGTGTTAAAAGATCTTGTGTCTTTGCCAGTACAGCATTCTCCATTTTCACATGCTCAAAGAAGTAAAAGGTTGCATTTGGTTTACTTACGCGAATCATTTCTTTCAATGCCGCTTCAGGGTTAGGAATCGTACAAAAAACAAGAGTAGAAATGACATAATCAAACGTTTGATTAGGAAAAAGAAGCTGTTCTGCCTTTTGCTCATGACAAAAAATTGGCACAGATGCCTTCTCTAATTGTTTTTTTGATTTCTTTATCATAGAAGGATTCGGTTCAATCGCATCTACTCGCTCCACATCTCGATAGAACGAGAAATTTTTCCCCGAACCAGAGCCGATTTCCAACACTCTTCCCTTTACTTTGCTGAGCAGTTCTTTTCTTATTGTGTAAAATCTTCCCTTTTCTAACGGCTTCATTCCAAAATCATATACATATGGAAACAAATTCCCCATGCTACTGCCTCCTTCGTTACCTTTATTATACCTTAAAAGGAAAACACACAGAGGGACGGTTCTTATGTAATAGTACTCATTAGAACCGTCCCTCTATGTTCAATATTTCTTTAATTTCAAGTAATAAGAATGAAGTGGATGTTTATTCGCATATCTGGATATTTTGTAGTTTTTTAATTCTGTATGTTTTACTAAATTGCACTCTATTATTGTATATAATAAGCGCTCAGCAGGAATTCTATTACGTAGTTGCATGGTACTGATAGAATCAAAATTCGCAATAAACCAAGGGATAAATTGTTGGATTTCCTTTGAATTCACTTGTTTATTTTTCCCATTATATTCTATTACTCTTTGAATAATTGCGAGCGTATGCGGATCAATTGCTTTATTCGATAAAGTATCTCCTATATAGGAATGAAAAAGATTTTCCAGAAATGAATTTACTCTCTTATTAACAACCAACTCCTCTGAAAATACGCCTGCTGCTTGCATTGGATTCTTTTGGATAAACCGAAATTTCGTAAAATCACTAGGATGGATAAATTGTGCTAAAAGAATCAGGAAGTTATAGAAAAAGAAAAGATAGCCAATTTCAACTGTAATAGGGTGAAACAATAATAATATTCCTATTAAAACAGAAAATAAATTAGCAAATATTCCACCGAATGATATATAGAAAAAATCTTTTTCGAAGAAGCGGTTAAGCTTTTCTCTAGAAGTGATTACTTCATTAAAGTTCAGCATAACAAATCCGCCGGAAAGCAGTTGAAATGGTCGCAATCTAAAATTTCGAAAAGTATTATTATAAGCTTCCATACAACCTGCTTTAAAAATTCTAAATGGATATTCCAATTGACGTGCCATTAAAAGATGTCCCATTTCATGAAGTAAAACAGAAAAGATATAAATAATCAAACACTTGCCAAGAAAAGTAAAAATGGAAAAATCCACCTTTCCAAAAACAGATTGGAGCATTAAAAAGTAGCCTATCGATCCAATGATAATCATTGTCATCATCAAAATAACAATTAGGATATTCCACCTTGAAGAATATTCAACTGTTTTATCCCACACATAGTCAGCAGAACTCGACATGTTTTCACATTTATCTATGAGTTACCCATCTCCTTTATCGTGTCTGTGTGAATATAAAAGCTTTCCACTCATCATCCTTTTAAATATGTCATACTTCTTTCATATATGAATTTTAAAAATATATAGTTTCCTCATAAGTATGTCTCTTTATCATTTACTGGCTTACCCCTTTAACATTTTAGAATCAAAAAGATTTGATAATCCAAGAAATAACCCTAGAACAACTCCCAATTGTAAATTACTGAAAGTGTAAATTTCAGATAATAAAAAGCTTATTATTCCACATAAGAAGAAAACAATAGAAAATATTGCTTTTTCCTTCCCTGAATCATTTATTTTCCCATGTAATTTTTCCATCCATGAAAGTTTTTTATACAAGGAAATAAACATAATCCTTATTAAAAGGTAAATTGGTATAGCAATAAGCAATATCACGAATAAATCCAAAAAGAATTCCATTTCTTCTGCTCACTTTCCAATTTTCAGATAATAAAAATGATAGGTTCATGAATAATATAATTATATCTGAAAATGCGTCTTCCATTCGTCTAACTTATTTTTAAATGTTATAAATATTCATATTATTATAACCCTTTTTTAGTAAAAAAAAATAAGTCTTTTTGATTATTTTTACTATTTACTGGAATTTGCGGGGATTTTACTTACTTTATTAACATCATTAACTACCTCCGAAAAAGAGTATGCATCAAATATCTCTGCTTTCCTATCCTTGGTTGCAAAACATTCTTTATACTATACTAATAAATAAGTTACATACATAATGAAAGAGGTGAATACATTGAAGATCGGTCTTATTGGATTAGGAAATATTGCGAAGAAAGCGTATTTACCTGTGCTATCTGAAAAAGTAGGGATAGAGCTCGTTCTTTGTACAAGAAATGAGGAGACACTAAACAAGCTATCAAAGAAATATAGAATAGAAGAAAAGGTTCAAACAGTAGAGCAACTCATTAGCAAAAATATTGAAGCGGCTTTTGTTAGCACTGCTACTGAAGCACATTTTGAGATAGCGAAAGAATTATTGGCGCATGGTATCCATGTATATATTGATAAACCCATTTCAATGGATTATGAGGAAACAGAAAAAATTGTCAATCTAGCAAAACAAACGGGCAAAATAGCGATGGTTGGATTCAACAGAAGATTTATCCCCAAAGTGAAGGAATTAAAAGAAAATGGGAAGGCAAATCTCATTCTTATGCAAAAGAATCGCTACGCTATGCCAGACTATATAAGAAGATTTGTTGTCGAAGATTTTATTCATGTAGTAGATACGCTTAGATTTTTAATGAATACGGAAGTAAAAGATGTAAAGGTTGAATGCCTGAAAGAAGGCAAAACACTTAATAGCTTAGTTATCCAAATGATTGGGGAGGGCTGTATTGCAATTGGAATAATGAACCGAAATGGTGGCGTAACCGAAGAAATCATTGAATATTCCACAGGCAAAGATAAGTATGTCGTAAACAGCCTTGTGGAAACAACCCACTTCCATTACAAAGAAATCCACATTTCTAAATTTGGAGACTGGGAACCAACACTATATAAACGCGGATTCTATCAGATCATTGACCATTTTATTGATTGCATTCAAAACAATAAAGTCCCAGAACCATCAATGGACGACTCATTAAAAACACATGAGATTTGCGAAATGATAGTTAGGGAAGCAGAGGAACGGTTCTAACTTCTAACCTCCCTACTTCATAAAGGCATCTATCCCTTTAATGGTATAGATGCCTTCTTATTGCAAATATTCCAGGGAAGCAAGAAAACAATGCCCTTCTCACGAATCCCTATATTTTTTCTTCTGTTTCTTTATGGAAAAAATGGCATTTATCCATGTCCAAGTAAAATGGAATGGTTTCTCCTGGTTTTACGTTGGTACTGCCGTCTACTTTTGCTACATAGGAATTGTCTTTGCCGATGGAAGAATAAAGGAGGGTTTCTGCTCCCATTAGTTCCACCACATCAACCTTTGCATTTACTTGTGCATAGGATTGATGATCATTTTGTTTTACATAAATATTCTCTGGTCTGATACCAAGAATAATATCCTGTCCAGATTTATTTATTCCCTTTAATTTTTCTACCTTTTCCTCTGGCAAATGAATGATCTCTCCCTCTGTGAGAAAGGAATTTCCTTCGATTCTACCTGTAAAGAAATTCATTGCAGGTGATCCAATAAATCCTGCAACAAAAACATTAACTGGATCATCATAAACCTCTTTTGGTGTCCCTACTTGTTGAATCACGCCATCTTTCATTACAACTAATCGAGTCGCCATCGTCATCGCTTCTGTTTGGTCATGTGTTACATAAATCGTTGTCGTCTGCAGTCTTTGATGGAGCTTTGATATTTCTGCACGCATTTGCACACGGAGTTTTGCGTCTAGATTGGAAAGTGGTTCATCCATTAAAAATACCTTGGCATCTCTGACAATCGCCCGCCCTAAAGCAACACGCTGCCGCTGCCCTCCAGAGAGAGCTTTTGGCTTTCTTTTTAAATATGGTTCTAATCCAAGCATCTTAGCGGCTTCCTCCACGCGTCGCTTTATCTCCTCTTTAGGAAATTTGCGAAGCTTCAGTCCAAATGCCATATTATCAAAGACATTCATATGAGGATATAAGGCATAATTTTGGAAAACCATGGCGATATCTCGATCTTTAGGGGCAATATCATTTACTAATTCATCATCAATATAAAATTCACCCTTCGAGATTTCCTCTAGCCCTGCCACCATTCTCAATGTCGTCGATTTACCACATCCAGAAGGTCCTACAAATACGATAAATTCTTTATCTTTAATATGTAAATTAAAATCTTTCACTGCTGCCAAATCTTTATCGTATATTTTGTAAATATGCTTTAAGTTTAATTCAGCCATACTATTCCTCCTAATAACATCCTAAAACGGGATTTTTTCTTTACTTCTAAGAGTTCGCTTCCTTGCAATCACCGCTAATCTAGATGTTTTTTAAGCAGAGGTATAGCATCAGTATCTGCTCTTTTTTGCAAGTAATACAACATTTATATTCTATGAATCAAATAATGATTACATGGAAGCATAATATTCCCTTAAATCTATCGGTAACCCAGTGTCCTGCGATTTATTTGCCGCGAGCGTAGTAGCCAGTGTTTGAATACCATTTTCATAGGATGAAAGGATTAACTCAGGCTGATTATAAGTGATTGCTTTGATAAAAGCTTGATCCTGTGCCTCATAATAATTTAACGTTGGTCGATAGGTAATTGTTGAATAAAGGAACTGCATAAATTACCGATTGCATCAGACTATCTTACAAGACTTATGCATCTACCTATTACCCTATAACCTAAGAACTCTACTTTTGGGGTTTTATCGTAAATATTTGTGGAGAAGTAGTTGGTAATAACAAGCTGTTTCCTACTCACTAGAATCATTGAGTTCTTGTTTTAAGGAATATTTAAGCCACTATTAATAAACATGAATTTTTGTTAAGTATGTGTAAAAGGAAGAACTTTCCAGATATCTTGGTTACAACGGTAAGTGCAATTATAGGCATCTTCGGTTAACGAAGGTGCTTTTCTATTGGAAAAAAATCGTAAAACAACTAGTGCTAGAACAAATAATCCTCTTCCCTCCAAAAAGATTCAGTTGCTGAACTAAAATTTTTTAACATTTTACTTCACCTGTCGTAGTATATATGGTAAAGTATAATTACTACGACAGACATAGTACGATAAGTGAAGTATTAGAAAGGAGGGATTTTGTGATAAGCAGTGATGTCATACGAGGATATAATGACACCATTATTCTTTTTTTCCTATTGGAAAAGGATTCTTATGGTTATGAGATCTCCAAAGAAATAAGAACACGAACAAATGAAAAATACATTATTAAAGAAACAACTCTATACTCAGCCTTTAGCAGATTGATTAAGAATAACTATATTAACTCCTATTACAAAGAAGGCGAATATGGAAAAAGAAGGACTTACTACACCATTACTGCAGAAGGAAGAAAGTATTATCAGGAAAAATGCCAAGAATGGGCCGTTACACAGGAAGTAATTAACCTATTTATTAAGGAGGGATATAATGAATAGCATCATTAATTATTTAGACAATGTCTTTGCTAACTTGCCGAAAACATCCGAAATGGAAAAGCTGAAACTAGAAATGCTTTCAAACATGGAGGATAAATATTATGAATTAAAAGAAGCAGGTAAATCAGAAAATGAAGCAATTGGGATTGTGATATCAGAATTTGGTAATATTGATGAACTTTTAAGTGAGTTGGATATTCCATTAAACGAAGCAAAATCACAAGAACGACAACTCTCAGAAGACGAAGTGAATCATTTTTTTCAGCAAACAGCAAAAGCGATGAACTTGATTGGGATTGGTGTGTTCCTTTGCATACTTGGTTCTGCCCTACTAGTTCTCTTTACAGAGTTATATGACGATGGTTTTCTAAATGGTGTTACAGAAAATACAGCAGCATTAATCGGTGTAGCTCAATTACTTCTATTTGTTGCAATTGCCGTGAGTTTATTCATTTATAGTGGTCAACTATTAGAGAAGTTCAAATTCATCGAAAAAAAGGGAACCTTCTCCCTTCCTCTTCATTTGGTTAAAAAAATTGAGATGCAAAAAGAAGCCTATCAACCAATCTTTTTTCGTTCGATAATCATTGGTGTTTCCCTTTGTATTTTATCACCCGTCGTTTTATTAGTGACGATTGCCATAAATGAATCAGCAACAACATATGGTGTTTGTGTTCTACTACTTCTTATCGCAATAGCTACTTACCTCTTTATTGTAAGTGGCGCCAAAATGGACGCCTACGCAAAACTATTAAGGGACGAATCGTATTCCATTGAAAAGAAGCAGGAAGATAAAGTAATCGGTGCCTTCGCAGCAATTATTTGGCCACTTGCCACCGCCATTTTCTTATTCACTGGATTTGTATACGAAAATTGGCATATAAATTGGATTATATTTCCGATAGCAGGTCTATTAATGGCCATGTTTGGTGGAGCCTATTCCATTATGAAAAAAGAAAATTAAAGAAAACATAGGGACGGTGCTGGAAGTGGCTTGTCCTCCAAGTACCGTCCCTATTGGTCAATTATTTGGCATTTTCATCTGGTTGATGAATCCCAAATAGATTTCCTTCCGTATCTGTATAGTAGCCTTGCCATGCCATACCAGGAAGTGCGTGCTTAGGAAGTGCGATGGTTCCTCCATTTTCAAGAATTTTTGTTTCTGTGGAATCATAGTCTTCCACCCCCATTGTACAAGCATACCCATTTACAGCTTGATTTTTATCTGTGAGAGGAACGGAGCGTTTTATTAAAGCACCATTAATTCCCATCTCGCTTTCATCGCCGGTTACTGCCCCAAAATAAGGCATACCAGCATAATCACTCCAATCTTCAAATTTCCAATCAAAAACTTCTCCATAAAACTTTTTTGCGCGTTCCATGTTATCTACGTGAATTTCGAAATGAATTGGTCTTCCCATTATTCGGACCTCCTATTTTAATGAATCTTCTGATTTATTTCTATTAAAAGCCGAGAACTCCTTCCCCATTATTGTAAATATTCTATTTATTTATACATGAGACGCAGGAAATGGTACTTCCCTAATTTCTTCTAATGATTTTACAAATAAATACATTAAATGGAGGAACGAACACATATTAAGA
This sequence comes from Niallia sp. Sow4_A1, assembly GCF_052116745.1. Classification (NCBI taxonomy): domain Bacteria; kingdom Bacillati; phylum Bacillota; class Bacilli; order Caryophanales; family Bacillaceae; genus Niallia; species Niallia sp. Sow4_A1. Next base: position 13,511 of record NZ_JBQKKM010000046.1, read on the forward strand.
ATAACAAAGATTATAACGGAGGTTTGTCATCTATGAATTCCCATCTATTACTTGGACTCATTCTATTCTTTCATGCCGTGCTTATACCTAGTAATTATTTTAGTATAATCAATAGTCACCCTTCCCAGCAACAAGTTAAGGAACAAGATTTTTTGTGGAAATCTCCTAGTTTACCTGTGATCGACACAGAAGAATTCACTAAAGTTATGGATGAATTAGATAACCAGGTTTACATTGCGCCAAAGGATGCCATCGTTAATCAGTATGGGAGTATCGTTCCTGAGCAAGTTGGCTATCGCTTGCATCGGGAGAAATTTATCAGACAAATGTATGCGCATTATTTTAATGATACTTCCAGTAAACAAGAACTTCCCCTTCAAGTAATTTATCCTAAAGTAGATAGCGAGCTTCTAGATAGTATTCGAAGAAAAAAAATCGGCAGATATATAACTTCCTTTAACAGTAATAACAAAGAACGAAGTATGAATATTTCGCTAGCTACAGAGGCAATTAATAATAGCGTTATTTTTCCAAACGAAAAATTTTCTTTTAATCAGATTGTTGGAAAAAGAACGGTAGAAAAGGGATATTTACAAGCTCCTGTCATCATAAATGGAAAGTTTTCGGAAGATATTGGTGGTGGAATTTGCCAAGTATCCTCTACTCTATTTAATGCGGTTGACAATGCTGGATTAAAGATTATTCAACGCTATTCACACAGTAGAAGTATTCCATATGTCCCTCCTAAACGAGATGCAACGGTTAGTTGGGATGGACCAGATTTTGTTTTTGAAAATAACTATGAAAGACCCATACTCATCCGCGCTAAAATGCTAGGTAATCATTTACTTATTGAACTATTTTCGGCTGAAACGATTTCCTATCAGCCTAGAAATGTTCCATACCTTTAAAATTTACTTAATTGACATAACCATATACATGCCTTAAACTTCTAAGCATTCTTAAGGAAAGGATGTTATTGGATGAACAAGCAGCAAACATCGACTCCATCTCAAAAGGATAAAGCCGTTTCCTTTTTAATGCTTGTAGCAACAGGAAAAGTTCGCGAAGCGTTTCATAGCTACATAGGTCCTGACTTTCGCCATCATAATCCCTTCTTTAATGGCGATGCAGATTCATTAATGATCGCCATGGAAGAAAATGCCAAGCAAAGTCCTAATAAGAAGGTAGAGAGCAAGCTAGTTATCGAAGAGGATGATAAAGTAGTGGTGTATTCCCATATAAAGCAACATCCAGAGGATTTAGGAGGAGCAGTGGTGCATATCTTTCGCTTCCAAAACAACCAGATTGTTGAATTGTGGGATATTGGCCAGCCTATCCCAAAGGATTCACCGAATAAGAATGGAATGTTCTAAAAAAAGAGGGACGATTCTCGTGTGTACAAACAACACAAGAATCATCCCCTTATCCCTCTTACAAGTATTCTTTTTTTATTTCTACGTTACTTCGAACCGTATCAATAGGTCGAACGAGCTGTTCAATCTTTTCTCTATTGGATTCAAAGAATGGTGGTAAGGATAATTTTTCGCCAAGCGTTTCGTAAGGCTCATCCCCCATGAAGCCAGGGCCATCTGTTGCTAATTCAAATAGGATTTGCGGTGCCACATTAGAGTATAGAGAACCGAAATAATAACGTTCTACAAATCCAGAATTCGGTAATTTAAAACTGCTCAAACGCTCTTGCCATTGATCTAATTCTGCACGATCTTCCACGCGGAAAGCCGCATGGTGAACTGTTCCAAATCCTTGTCGTGCCTGTGGAAGAATCGTATTGAATTCCACAATGACTTGTGCACCATTTCCCCCTTCTCCCATTTCAAATAGATGGAAGTCCCCTTCTTGTGCAACCTCATTCATCAAGAATACCTTTTCTAATACTTCCTTTACATAGTCAAGATAAGCAGTTCGTACAAATATTGGTCCTAGCCCAGTGATTGCAAATTCCAATGGAACTGGCCCATTTTGCCACGGCGTACCTGCTGTAACCCCTTCATTCTGTTCATCGGAAATCAGTTGATATTGCTGATCATCAAAATCTACGAAAGACAATGTCTTTTTGCCAAACTGTTCTTGAATTCCTTTATGCTTCACTTCATACTTATCAAAGCGTTTGACCCAATATTCAAGAGCAGCATCAGTTGGCACGCGGAATGATGTTTTCGAGATTTCATTTGTACCATGCACCCCTTTTGGTATCCCAGGAAAATCAAAAAATGTCATATCTGTACCAGGGCTTCCCACATCATCTGTAAAGTATAAGTGATAGGTTTGAATATCATCTTGATTGACCGTTTTCTTTACTAATCGAAGTCCTAAAACGTATGTGAAAAATTCATAGATTTTTTCTGCACTACTTGTGATTGCTGTAATATGATGAAGTCCTTTTAGTTCATTCATTTACTTTTTCCTCCTTGAAATTATCTCGAAATTGAGATAATTATATAAAAAAATATTCTTAATTAATATATCTTTAATTCGAAATAATTTTATCATCTTATATATTTTTCGTCAATAGGAAAGAAAACAGGCCATTATAAATACCCTGCTATTTTTCTATTTTCCTTCTATCAATCTAATTGCCAACCTTACTCTCCCTATATTACACTCTTCTCTCCTTCTATCTCCACAGGTCTTTTTTATCTAAATATTTTATTAACCCAAAGAATCCTCTAATTGTAAATAAAGTGAAATTTACGCTTGCAAAAGTATGTAGTGGTGACCATTTCTTCCATTTGAATAATTTACTGTTTTTCTCAAAGTACCATTGGCCAAAGCTCATTGGGACACTAAACACAAGACTTTTTAATAATTTCTTTCCTAAGTGATCTCTTTCCGTCATTTTTACCCAAAGCACACTTAATAAAGAAAAAAATAACACATCATAAATGATATTTGTTTTAAAGATCTTCGGAAAAGGACGGACTGGATAGGAGATTTTTTTTGTACCCACAACATAAGCATCTACTAATGTTGCAAGAACACCTTTAGCGAAAAATATTAAGAAATTTTCTCTTCTTTTGCCTCTAAACAAAAATGGAACAGTTGCCACACAACCAGCTGTTAACATGCGCAATAATATTTTCTCCATGGATAATCCCCTGCTTTCAAGATTAAGATTCTATCTTAATCTCCCCATTTAGTCATAAAATATTCGGTTAAAATAACATTCTCCTAAATTATGCATACCTTTCTTTTCCATTTAAGAATCATTAAAATCATCTTAGTTCTCTTTCAAATAAAATCACATCTAAAAAGCTCCTGTTATTTAATGCTTAAAAAATCCTTTCAATATCACCACTTAAAAGACAATCTACTAAGCATTTGTGAATTTTATGTGCATTTAAAGGGTTTCCCTTTGTGTTTCAAGCACACTTATTTTTAATTACTTTGCAAACGTGTGATTACCAATTCTTACGGTAACTTCTTTTGTTAGAATCCACTCACTTTTTGCTGTTTGGGGATTGTAAAAATACAGGGATCCACTCCCTTTTCCTCTATATGCTACTGCCTCATCTACTGCTCTATAATCTATAGTGGTTGGATTATTATTTATTTTTCCATTTTGAACTGGAGAAAAAGCATAATAGCCATTTGAACGTTCATAAATTACTTCTCTTATTGTTTTTGGGAAAAGGTCACTATCTACACGATTTAAAACTACAGTCGCTACTGCAACTTTTCCAGCATAAGGTTCTCCTTGTGCTTCGGCAAAAATCAATTGAGCTAATAAAGTTCTTTCACTTGCGGTAATTGGTTCTGGTAAACTTAATCGTTGCCCTACATTTAATTTATTATCTTTTAAATTATTTGCTATTTGTATAGAACCTATAGGAACTCCACTTTGCTGACTTATTTTCCATAGAGTGTCTCCAGATTTTACTGTATAAAGAGACGATGCTTCTGTATTTACTCCAAAAAAGGATGACAATAATATTACTAGAAACACAGAATATAAAAATTTATTCGATTTCATATAAACCTCCTAGTATTAATGTCCACAGGAATCATATTATCAACGAAACTATCTATTTACTACCTCCAATATTTTCCCATTCACTTTAAGACGATATTATTAAGATTTCTTAAATGTGGCACATGTTTCCACTTGAACTTTTACACTATTAATAAATCAAGAATCTATTATTCTTAATCATACTTTAAGGAAAGAGCTTGACTCCCCATTTGTTTCCACGCATCTATAAAAGGACCTAATGGTTCTTTTTTGTTTTTTTCACCACTAATGGGATCATTAAAATATACAAAAGATTCATCATATCCTGTAATTAACACCGAATGTTCTTTATACGTTATTTTAACTTTTCCATTTGGTGTCTCCCATTCTTCAAAGGAGGAGTTAGGTAATTTTTGATAGGTTGTATTCGTTATTATCCAAACCGGCCTGTCCTTTGAAAGATATAATTTTAGTTCCTCAAACTGTTTTCCTGTTAGATTATCTATTTTGTTTGGTAAATACTCTTCCGCCAACTCTATTATAGGCCTGTGATAAACTCCATAGCCTGGTTTACTATAAGAATACATATCTCCAATATATCCATCATTGGGATCTCCCCAATGTATCTTTCCATTTTTAGTTGATAATGGGGTCTTATCTCTTTCTATTTTTTTAGCAAGTTCCATTTTATCTGTTTTAACTTGATAATATTGTAAGAACATTGCTAAGCTAGTCACTTCACAGCCCCTAGGTAACTCAGGAAACTGCTTAATTATAGGTGCATCTAGTAAAATTTCCTTCTTAATTGTATCAGCTTTTTTAGATGGTTGATTTACTTCCTTAATTATGTCCTTAACTTCTTTAGGCTCTTCTTCTCCCTTTTTCATCATAAATTCCGGTAGTGGTATATCTACAATTACATCCTTACGTAAAATCCTCTTTAGTTTGCCATTATCAATACTAAATAAAGAAACTAATATAATTAAATACAAAGTAGTAAGAGAAATTATAACTATATTAGTTCTTTTTACAAGTAATATTATTAAAACACTTGTAATCAACAAACTTATCATAATTAAGATAATAAACTGAAGTTTCATCACTATTCTCCTAACAACTTAATAATAATAACTTAATACCTTAGTAGTTTAAGTTTATAATCAAATCATCAAAAAAGTATGGAGAAAGAAGGTCATCTTAAATCTGCACAATTTCTTCAATAATGACTTCTATAATAGAAAAAAATATTATTCAAGAGAAATTAAAAAGGTGTGGAAATGACTGTGTATAAAAGGAGAATTTATAATAATGGACAAATTGCTGTTCCTAAAAAATTACAGCAACAGTTGAACTTTAATGCCGGAGACCTTTTATTTATATATATACTAGACAAATCCATCATAATAAAAGCAAACCATGATAATAAAGATTTAAATCAATGTTATTTAAGTGGAAATCGTATTTCTATACCTAAGGAAATAAGAAATATACTTGGAATAACAAGTGAAACACCACTTATTATGGGTATTACAGATGATAAAAATGGAGTTTTTATAGAGATTGAAATGTAATACAATGAATTTTTATCCTTCAATTTTTTCTTAATAATTGAGAAAAACAAAAAAGAACACCTTAAGTGGAGTCAAAACTTAAGGTGTTCTTTTGTTATATTACAAATATCATCATTTAGGCGAAAGTTCATTTAGTTTTCTATGCAATTCCCTATTTTCATTTTCTAATTTAATGACTCTTTCATCTAATTTATTATTATTCCTATTATGACTATGTCCTCCATGACTTTTCATCATAAATAACATCATAATTGGGCATACAAGTACTAGCAAAATAGATAACCATTCCATTTTTATCACTCCTTTACTTTTTATTAGAATAATGTTAAAATAAGGATTTTTTATCAAGAAATTATGAACATATTTTTAACTTTCATTTTTATTGAGTAGCTAATTTTAATGTCGCTAAATTTTCTCGCATTACAGAAAAGTAATCATCTCCTTTTTTTATTTCTTTATTTGTTAGACCTTCAATGGGATTTAATGTTAAAGATTTTGCCCCAATAGTATCTTTAACTGTTTCTGCTACTTTTGGACTTACTAAAGTTTCAAATAATATATAATTTATTTGCCTTTCATTAGCAAAACTTATTAATTCTTTAAGCTTTTTAGGAGATGGCTCATCGGATGGAGAAATTCCTGTAATCGGTATTTGTTCCAATCCATATCTATTAGTCAAATATCCAAATGCATTGTGCGAAACTATTACTTCTTTTTGCCTAGGATTAGATAATGCTCCAGTATACTCCGAATTTAATTCATCAAAGTTAACAGCTATTTTGTTAAAGTTATCTTCATAAACAACTTTTCCATCTGGGTCCAGTTTAATTAGCTCTTCCTTAATAACTTCAGCTATTTGCTTAGCTCGTATAGGATCTAGCCAAAAATGGGGATCGTATGATTTATCTTCCTGGCCTTCTTTATCAACAGGTTCCGTACTCTCACCAGTTTCTCTTAAAGTCAATAAATCAACATATTCACTAGAATTAATAATCTTTGTATCTTTCGCATCAATACTTTTTATCGTATCTGTTACCCAACTTTCATACCCAGCACCATTGTATATAAATAAATCAACTTCATTTAGATTTGCCAAATCTTTTGGTGATGGTTCATAATCATGTGGCTCAATACCAGGTTGCACAAGATTTATAACTTTAGCTCGGTCCCCTGCTATCTTTGTTGTAAAATCATATAAAGGGTAAAAGCTGGTCATTATTTTTAAACTTTCATCAGCAGTTTTTTCATTTGTGTTTTTGTTGTTATTACAAGCAGCTAAAAAAATGACCGATACAACAAACAAGATAAAAATTTTACTTTTAAACATGGTATCTCCTCCAAGATTCAATCTTTAAAGTAAGTAATTCTAAAAAAACATTAACCTAATTAACACTTCTTTAATCAAGTTAATGTTTAAAATAATTTAATTGTATGATTGGATTGATGATTTATATTGAAATATAATCGAGTGGGTTAACAGCATTCGATTTGGATGCATTCCACTGACCTTTATGAAGTTCAAAATGCAAATGCTGACCAAAAGATTGTCCAGTGTTCCCCATAATTCCTACTTGTTGCCCTTTGGAAACAGATTCCCCTGTCTTAACTACTCTACTATCCATGTGCGCATAAACAGTTGTATAGACCTGACCATTAATTGAGTGAGAGATAAAGATTACATTACCGTAACTTGTGGAATAATAAGATCTACTAACAACCCCATCAGCAGCAGCAACAATTGGTACATCAGCACTGTTAGCAATATCTATACCAGCATGAAACTTGTTCCATCTTTCACCAAGGGTGGATGTTAATCGTCCTTGAGCTGGAGTTGTCCATACCCCTTTGGTCTTTTTAGAAACATTTGTGTTCGCTTTAATACTACTAGAAGTACTTTTTGCTTCATTTTCTTTTTTAGTAGCTACTTGAGTTTTCTTCTCAGATTCTATTTTTATAGCTTTTTCGATAGCTTCCTTTTGAGAATCAAGTAATGAATTTTGTTCTTCTAAACTTAGTTTTTCATTTTCTAAATCTTCTTCTTTGTCCTTTAGAGATTGCATAATATCATCTTTATTTTTCTTTTGTATATCTAATTCGCTTTTTAGTTTCTTTTGAGACTCGCCATAATTTTCAAGTTTCACTAACAGATCTTTTGCTTCATTTTCCTTATCTTCTAACACTTTTTTATCATCCATATGTTGTTGGATTAAATCCTGATCTGCAGTAATTATTGTTGTTACCGCACCCGCTCTATCTAAAAAATCACTAAAACTCTGTGAGCCTATTAAAACATCCAAATAGTTAATAGTCCCAATCTCTTGATAAGATCGAGCCCTTTCTTTTAACAACTCTTCGCGTTGTTTTATTCGTTCCTTAAGAGTTTTTATTTCTTCATTTAATTTTTGAATTTTTATATTTGCATTTTTTATATTTTCATCATTTTCGCGTATTTTACTATTCGTTTCTGTTATTAACATATCTAAACGTTTAATCTCATCATTTATTTTATCTTGTTCTGTTTTTATGTTATCAAGCTCTTCCACTGCTTGTTCTAAACCATCTTGGACTTTACTACGATTTTCTAGTATATTGAGTTTTTTATTTTGTAAATCTTCCTCAGAAGATGCTAATGCAATAGAAGTGGTATTAGTTAATGCCAATGAGGCAGCAATTCCGAACGTTATGACAGATGTCTTAATCAATAATTTACTCATTCGTATGTCCTTTCTGTATCAATCTCTAGTAACAAGCAAAATTATAACATCACTTTTTGTCGAATTTGGAGATGAAAAATATTACAATTTCATTTCATTGTAATATTCTGATAAAATTCAAGGAGTAATTTACCACTAAAAAGTTCATAATAAAACTTTATTCATTATTAACATTGGTTGGTGAATTACATGGTATAACTACCTGCATAATTTCTTCATATAATTGCAGTATTATAAAAAATATAAGAAAAATCAGGTGAGCTAATGAGAAAACTTTCCATAAAACTAGGGATTCTATTTTTCATAATCATTTTTGGACTAGAAGCATTTATGTTTTCTTATCTTCATAGTTCTTTAGTTAATGTGAGAATTGAGGAAGAGCTATCCGCTTTACAAGCAAGAGGTAATTCTCATAGAGATATTCTAGAGAAACATTTTGAAGAAGATTCCATTAGTCACGTTATTTTAATGGAATCAGAAGCTTTAACAGACGTAGTAATTGTTAATCAAAAAGGTGATGTTTTGGGAACATCATTTGACAATGATAATTTCAAGAAATATTTAATTCAACAAAAAACGGAACTAAAGAGTGAGGGGAAAGTTGTAGAAGATGACTGGAAAAATAAACCTTACATTATTACTTTAAGTCCGATAATGCAAAAAAATGAAACAATAGGTTATGTCTATATGTACCAAGAAACAGCATCCATTCATGCTTTAATTGGAAGGTTAAATGAACATTTTGTTCTTGCTGGTATAATTGCCCTTCTTTTAACTTTTGTTGTGATTGTACTTCTTACTAGAGCATTGACTAAACCACTCGTAAAGATGAAGGAAGCGACTTATCAAATAAGTAAAGGTAATTTTTTAGTGGATCTCCCAAGGACAAGTAATGATGAGTTAGGTGAACTAGCAGTTTCCATAAAAGAATTAGCTAGAGACTTAAATTTCTTAAAGAAAGAGAGAAATGATTTTTTAGCAAGCATTTCCCATGAACTTAGAACACCATTGACTTATATAAAGGGTTACGCAGATATTTCTCTAAGAAAAAATATTGAAGAAGAAGAAAAAGAAAAGTACTTACAAATTATTGTAGAAGAATCAAATAGACTTTCTTCTTTAATAGAGGACTTATTTGAGTTAGCCAAGATTGATAAAAATACATTTCTCATTCAGAAACAACAAATAAATTTAAATGAACTATTAGTAAAACTACAAATAAAAATGTTGCCCGCCTTTAAAGAAAAAGAAATTGATTTAACAATTTTTTGTCCTAAAACCACTTCTTTTTATGGAGACCCAGCAAGAATGGAACAAATTTTATTCAACTTATTGGATAATGCTATGAAGTATTCTCCAGTGAGGAGCAAAGTAGAAGTTATAGTTAGATTCAGAAAAAAAGAAACGGAAATAACGATAAAGGATAATGGAAAAGGAATACCGGAGGAAGATCTACCTTATATTTTTAATCGTTTTTACCGTGTTGATAAATCAAGAACAAGATCACTAGGTGGATATGGACTAGGATTATCGATTGTCCAAGAATTGGTCCAAGCACAAGAAGGAACAATAAGAGTGGAAAGTAAGCTTAATATCGGAACAACATTTATTCTATCTTTTAAAAATCTTGGAGGAGAAATCAAATGAAAAGCATCTTAATTGTAGATGACGAACAGCAAATGCTTGATCTAATTGCTCTATATCTATCACCACTAGGCTATAATTGCAAAAAAATAAGTTCTGCGATGGATGCTTTACTTTATTTAGAATCGAACACCGTGGATCTTATATTATTAGATTTAATGATGCCTGATATGGATGGCTGGGAAGCATGTGTAGAAATAAAAAAATACTGGGACACTCCAATAATAATGCTTACTGCAAGAACAGATAAAAAGGATGTTGTAAAAGGCTTAAATACAGGGGCAGATGACTATATATCCAAACCTTTTGATGGGGAGGAACTTGTTGCTAGAATAGAAGCAGTATTAAGAAGAAAAGGTAATAGGTTGGAATTAATACAGTTTGACGGTTTAACCTTAGATCAAGAGTCCTTTGAATTACACTATCAGATGAAGAATATACCTCTTACTCCTAAGGAATTTGCACTTATGAAGCTTTTTCTCCAAAACCATAATAAGGTGTTCACAAGGGACCATCTTATACACTCCATATGGGGCCATGGCGTAGAAACAGAAGATAGAACTATAGATTCTCACATAAGAAACTTGCGTGATAAACTTAGGAAGGCTGGTTTTCCATCAGAGGAATATTTATTAACAGTTTGGGGCGTTGGATACAAGTGGATTGGAAAAGAATCTGATTGAGGGACCTTTTTATAGAGTATTTACCAGAAAACCCCTTAATTATAGCCATTGTTACTATAATTGCAAATATTATAATAGCAATTTTTGGAGTTCTTCCTAGTGCTTTTCTTACTACTATAAATATTATTTATTTTGATTTAAAATTAGCAATTATTATTTCAATAATTGGTGAATCATTAGGTGCTATAGTAAGCTTTATCTTATACCGTAAAGGGTTAAATCGCTTTACTGCTAAGTATAAGATACAAAGTCACTTCTTAAAAAAGTTACAAAGCACAACTAAATCTAAAGCCGTATTACTTATAATCCTGTTAAGAATTCTTCCTTTTATTCCTTCAGGTGCCGTGACATTAACTGCAGCATTAAGTAGCATTAGAATTATCCCTTTTACTATAGCCAGTACAATAGGGAAAATCCCATCGCTTCTAATTGAAGTTTATTCCATTAATAAGGTATTCAGTATCAATTCATCTGGATGGAAAGAGACAATAATATATTGCTCACTAATCCTGTTATTAATATATATTTTAAAAGAGTTTAGAAAAAAAAGAGAATAAAGCAATAAGATGAAAAATAGAAAAAACAACAAAAATAGGCTTCCGAAAACCAGAAGCCTATTTTTTGTATACGTTACATTATCTCACTTTTCCGCATGCCTTCCTTCTTCTATACCAGATTAATAGGACAGCGGCAATAAAGAATATCAGAGAAATTACTTGTGCAACACGTAAGTTAGTTGTAAGCATTAAGCTATCCGTTCTTAACCCTTCAATAAAAAATCTCCCAAAAGAATACCACATTATATAACCTAAAAATAGTTCTCCCTTTTTAAGGGGAACAATTCTTCTAGCAACAATTAATAAAGTAAAACCAAGAATATTCCATAAGGATTCATACAAAAAAGTGGGATGATAGTACGTACCGTCAATATACATTTGATTAATAATAATATCCGGCAAATTTAAATTCTCCAGAAAATCTCTAGTAACCTTGCCGCCGTGAGCTTCCTGGTTCATAAAGTTCCCCCAACGCCCTATTGCCTGACCTAGTATAAGACTAGGTGCAGCAATGTCAGCCAATTGCCAAAAGGATAAACCTTTCTTTTTAGCAAAAAACCAAGCAGTTAATGCCCCTCCAATAATAGCTCCATGTATGGCAATACCACCTTCCCAAATTGCAATGATATCCCCTAGATTTTCTGAGTAATATTCCCATTCAAATAAAACATAATAAATTCGGGCACTAACAATGGATATCGGTATAGCCCATAATAAAAGATCCGAAAAAGTGTCGTTAGGAAGTCCTTGTCTTTTAGATTCTTTTGTAGCAAGAATCCAACCAAGAAGTAAACCAGCTCCAATAATTATTCCATACCAATAAACAGTGAAAGTTCCAAATTCAAAAGCGACTCTATTTAGCTGTTGAATATTTCCCACAAAGATTCACCTCGTTTAAAATTTTTAAATTAGTCAAAATTTCTTCAAATTTCCGATATTGCTTTTTTCCTTCTTATACAAAGAACATACGTAATGCTGATTGAGAATACACTTAACCAGAAAGTAAAATAGCCTATTTGCGGAATATAATTGTCTAGTACGCTGTATCTTGGCATCATTTTAAATAGGTTATCAATCACATCATTATGAAGAGTCCAAATTGCAGCAACTACTAAATGCCAACCTTTTATTTTATAGGAATTTTTATATAGTAAACCTTGGATTGCCATTGCTCCATGGGAAAAAATCAGCATGTAACTAGACCAATCTAAATAACCTATTTCTATCAGAACTAATAAATTCATTACAACTGCCCATATTCCATATTTCATTAGTGTTACTATAGCTAGTGCCTCAAACAGAGGTAAATTAGTTTTCAAAAATAAAGCAATTAATACAAAAACAAAAAACAAACTAGCTGTTGGGCTATCAGGAACAAAAATTAGATATTTATTAGGTGTAACTGATAGTTGGCCTCCATACCATATAAATCCATATAATGTGCCTATAATATTAACAGCTAACAGAATAAACAATACCTTTCTATTTGTAAGTATTAAAGTAAAATTCAAATGATTCACTTCCTTTCCAATAGGTTACTATCATTAATTAGCAGTAAAATGCGGCCTTTTAAAGGCCGCATTTTACCCTGTTTTATATCATTTATTCTGGCTGATTATTAGCATTTTCATCAGGAGTAAAATTAGGCTGAAATCCTTTATATTTAACCATTGTTACCATACCTGCAGAAGCATGATGTAAATCATGGCAATGGAATAGCCAATTCCCAGGGTTATCAGCTTTGAAAGCTATCTCATACTCATCTCCGGATTCTAGATTTACAGTATCTTTAACAATTGATGCACCCTCAAGTTTTTTACCGTTTTTACTTAAAATTTGAAAAGATGTACCATGTAAATGCATAGGATGGTCTTCACCATTAGAGTTATTGACAATCTTTACTTTTACAAGGTCACCTTCTTTAACCATAATATTTTCTGTATTAGGGAAAGCTTTTCCATTAATTGTGTAAGCCATATTATTATCTAATACTTCTGTATTTAGGTTCATTGTATATTCAACATCATACTTCTGATTTAGAGTGAACTTACCGTCTTTTGAAGAACCATAATTTGTGTATGTGAACTCTGGAAGTTCTATATCCTGATTCGGTTTGTCTGTAGATAAGGAACTACCTTCATATTGTAATTTCACTTTCATTCCAGCTGTTCCTTCCATATTTCCATGACACTCCAGATACCATTCTCCTGGGTTATCTGCTACAAACTCAATATCATACCGTTCACCTGGCGATATAGAGATTAACTGATTTTCTATTACTTCAGGGTTTTCTATTTCTTGCCCATCAACCGCAACTACCTTAAATTTCTGACCATGCAAATGCATTTTGTGTGTCATATACCCGATATTAGCTAAACGGAGTCTTACCGTCTCACCCTCCTTCAATTTTAAAGGCTCAATACTCTCACCACTTTTCCCATTGATTGTAAAGATGTCATATTCGCTCATATCGTCCATCGTCATGCTTGCGCCATCATTACTCGTATCCATATCCATATCCATACCTTCCATTTCATCACTTTCACCCATGTCCATACCTTCCATATCGCTCATATCCATACCTTCCTCTGGATTACTCATCCATTCGTCGAGCATTAACGTATAATCACGATCGTATGTTTTTTCTTTGGGTTCAACAATTAAGGCACCATATAGACCTTTATCAAGTTGATTAACACCGTCTTGATGAGTGTGATACATATAAGTACCAGGAGTTTGAGGTGTAAACTCATAAGTAAATGTCTCACCAGGTTGTACAGCATTTTGAGTAACTCCAGGTATACCATCCATTTTATTTGGTAGAACAATACCGTGCCAATGTATAGTTACAGGGTCGGGAAGTTCATTTATCAAGTTGATTTTTACTTTTTCCCCTTGCTTTACACGAATTTGAGAACCTGGTACCGAACCATTAAAAGTCCAAGCATCTACACTAATATCTTTTGTTAATTGATGAGTTGCCTCTTTTGCGACAATGGTAAACTCATTCCCTTTTAAGATTTCTGTCTTAGTTGTTTCTTTTGAAGAAATCTTCTCAGCCTGATTTTCAACATCTGCTCGATTTATACTCTCGTTTTGTTTATTTGAGCATGCTGAAAGGATTAATAATAGGAATCCAATTAATGCTAGTATTTTTAATTTCATACTCTCTCCTTACTTTCATGAATTATGATATTAAAAATAATTGAAGATTTTATGCATTTTATATGAACAAAAGTTCATAAATTTTAGAAGTTATAGTCTAACAATAACTAGAATGTATAGGTAGAAATATAAAACAGCAACAACAGTACAACAGTAGTTGCCCCTAAATAAAACAAACAACCTGCAGATTATTTGCAGGTTGTTTTTATCCATTTATTTATCTAATAGGTCTCCATTTGCGAAGAAATAATGTATTTCCTACAACGGACACGGAGCTAAAAGCCATAGCACCACCGGCGAGTATTGGATTTAATAATCCAATGGCTGCAACGGGTATGAGGATGATATTATATGCAAATGCCCAAAACAAATTCTGGCGTATTTTTCTCATCGTTGATTTGGAAAGAAGAATTATATCGACTATTCCCATTAAATCCCCGCGCATTAGCGTAATGTCCGCTGCCTCCATTGCAACGTCTGTACCAGTTCCAATTGCAATGCCTACATCAGCAGCAGCAAGTGCCGGAGCATCATTAATTCCATCTCCAACCATCGCAACAACTTTTCCTTCTTTCTTTAGTTTTTCTACCTCGGCAGATTTATCTTCTGGCAGAACTTCTGCAAGCACTCGGTCTACACCAACCTGGTTGGCAATTGCTTCTGCTGTAAGTCGATTGTCCCCCGTAATCATTATGACTTCAATTCCTAATTTCTTTAAAGCCTTAATGGCATCCGAGGATGTTTCTTTAACAGTATCTGCTACAGCAATTATGGCTGCTAGACTGTCATCAATAGCCATAAGCATAGCAGTTTTTCCTTCACCTTCGAATTTTTCCATAGTATCAATAGAAGCATTAATATTTACATTATTTTGGGCCATAAGCTTTTTATTACCGATTAATATGTTTTGATTATTGATACTAACTTCAATCCCATGCCCTGGAATAGCATTAAAATTGTTAGCTTTTAATAAATCTATTCCTTTTTCTGTTGCACTGTTAACAATTGCCTCTCCAAGTGGATGTTCCGAACCTTTTTCAGCAGTTGCAGCAATTTGTAATATTTCATCTTTAGAAAGGTTGCCGTAAGTAACAATATCTGTTACATCAGGTTCACCCTTAGTAATAGTACCGGTTTTATCTAAAACAACAGTTGTTACTCGCTGTGAGTTTTGAAGGTGTTCAGCACCTTTTATAAGTAGTCCATTTTCAGCACCTTTACCAGTACCTACCATAACGGCAGTTGGCGTTGCTAATCCCAATGCACACGGACATGCAATAACAAGTACAGCAATTGTACTAACTAAAGCCGGGGTAAATCCAACAAGTGCGAATGTAATACCAAAAGTAGCTAGAGCTATCACAATGACAATAGGAACAAATACTGCTGAAATTTTATCTGCAACTTGCTGAATTGGAGCTTTGGATCCTTGAGCTTCTTCTACTAGCTTAACAATTTGAGAAAGGGCAGTATCTTTCCCAACTTTCGTTGCCTGGAATTTAAATGAACCATGTTTATTCATAGTAGCACCAATAACATTATCCCCAGCTTTTTTACCTACAGGCATACTTTCCCCTGTTAACATGGATTCATCAACTGTTGTATTTCCTTCTATAATTATTCCGTCAACTGGTATTTTTTCGCCTACCCGAACAATAATAAGTTCTCCTGTTTGAACATCTTCTAGTGGTATATCTATTTCTACACCATTTCGAATAACTCTAGCCGTTTTTGCCTGTAAACCCATTAATTTTTTTATGGCTTCTGAGGTTTGACCTTTAGCCCTTATTTCAAGTAGCTTTCCTAATACAATTAGAGTCATAACTATAGCTGCTGCTTCAAAATAAAGATATTGCCCAGTTCCCATTATAGTAACAACTAAACTGTATAAATAGGCTGCAGACGTTCCTAGTACTACTAGGACAGCCATATTAGCACTACCTCCCCGAACTGAGTTATAAGCATCGCGGTAATAATGACCCCCAACATAAAATTGAACTACAGTGGCTAGTAAAAATTGAATCCAAGGATTTAAGTGAAAGAACCCTCCATTTCCGTACTCCATCATAAAATCTGATATCATCATGACTAAAAAAGGTATGGATAAAATGGCACCAACAATAAATTTTATTTTTTGCTTTCTATAAGCTTTTTCTCGAGTACTCTGTTCATAATCTCCTTCATTTTCACTAACTAATTTTGCATCGTAGCCAGCTTTCCTTACCATATTAACTAATTGATCTACATTGGTACTTCCAGGGATATATTCAACACTAGCTTTCTCTGTAGCGAGGTTAACATTAGCATTTTTTACTCCGTCTACCTTATTCAATACTTTCTCAATACGAGTAGCACATGCAGCGCATGTCATACCTATAATATTTAAATTTACTTTTTCTTGTTCAACCCCATACCCTGTTTTGTTAACTTTTTCAATTATCTCTTCAATTGATACTTGCGAAGGATTATAGGTCACTGCTGCCTTTTCAGTAGCAAGATTTACATTTGCTTTTTGAACACCTTGCACTTTTGATATGTTTTTTTCGATTCTAGTAGCACATGCGGCACATGTCATTCCAGTAATATTTAGTGAAACACTTTCATTATCATTAGTATTAGGTTTAGGCTGTGCTAATGAGCGATTATCTGTTTCCATTTTATACCCTCCTATAACTTTCGATTTACCGTTATCAAACATTTTCTTAATGTTACACAAACTAGAGTTTATATTCTTATTTAATTTGTCACAAAACATTTATACCCTATGGGGGTATAAATGTTTTATAAAGAGAGGGCAACCGTTATTTTAAAACGTTCGCCCTTGTTGCATTATTGTACATCATAACCTTGATCATCGATTGTTTCCTTAATTTTATCTAATGTTAATACTTCTTTATCAAACTCTACAAGAACAGTTCCGGTTCCAAGGTCAACTTTTACATTTGATACACCATTGAGCTTACCTACATTGCCTTCAATTGAGTTAACGCAATGATTACAAGACATACCTTGAACATTTAAAGTTACTTTTTCCATATTTATCTTCTCCTTTTACTTTTTCATTAATTTTTGTATTGTAATTAATACTTCATCTACTACTTCTAGGTCACCTTCTTGAATACGCTCAACAACACACTCTTTCAAATGGCCCTCAAGTAAAATTTTTGCAACACTATTCATAGCTGCTTGTGTCGCAGAAATTTGAGTTATAACATCATCACAATAAGTATCTTTCTCTATTAATCCTTTTATACCTCGTATTTGACCTTCAATCCGATTTAACCTGGTGATAAGATTTTGTTTAACCTTATTGGAGTGATGGCTTTTTCGCTCACTTGAAGTGGAACAATGAGTTTCCTCTAAAGATTCATCATTATCTAAAACGGATGCCATTAACTATTTCACCTCCACAAGCACATTATAGTATACCCCCGTACCCTATGTAAAGCCTAAATTTAAATTTTTTCTTTTTTCTTCTCTGTTTACTAATTATTATGTTTAACAATCATGTATTTTTTGCTAAAAAAATTCAAATACATATGCAATATACAAAGCATTTAAGTGGAAAATATATAAAAAAGTACGCTCTGAAAACCGTTTAAAGCGTACCCTTTCATTAAATTTTATTGTTAAACATTAGCATGTGCATTTAATTCTGATGTCAAACAAATTTCCTTGTGATGGTATCCGATTAATATATTACTAAAACCGTTTAAATCTTTTACATCCATGAAATTGACAAAAATTCCGTTATATACTGAATGTCCTACTTCCTCTTCATAAACCTGTACATCCTTTTTATTATTGGGTATCTCTATTTTATCTGGAATATCAACCAGATTCCAATTTTTACTTGTCTTTTTATTGTCACTTATAAGAACTACTTCCTTTAATTTTTCTTCACTATTAACTGCTGTATTTGTTTTTTCACTTAGAGTGGACATACATCCTGCTAAGATAATGATGATAAATGAAAGAAGTGTTGTTATTATTACCCTTTTAACTTTCATTCTCTTTACTCCATTCGCGTATTTTACTTGTTTAATATAGATTAAAACATTGAAGAAAGTGTGGAGTTTTATCTAACACAAAATAAAGTGTTTTACAGTAACCAACTGGCTACTAAAAGCTAATTATTTACTTCCTCTACTTCTCTATAATACTCACTAAACACCTCGGCAAATTTATCAACCGTGTTGAAAAGTTCCTGCTGCTTATTATCCACCCCTCCAAATTCTAAGAGGATAGAATTACTTGATAAATCTTGATTATATACCCCATTCCCTTCATCTTTACTTTTCACAAAGACTCCCCTACTAATTCCAGGAATATCATTTTCTAATCTTTCATTTAGATCTTTTGCCAATTTGAGATTTTGTTCATAGTTTTTATTTTCCTTTCCAACTACAAAGAATAATCTTGCATATTCAAGACCATCAAACTCTAATGTAGTAATCTTTCTTCCCTGTGAATCCCTATGTATATCAATAAGATAAACTAAAGAACTTTCCTTAGTAGTAGCTTCTTGGACGATTTCTCTTGTTAAACTATAGGATTGAGCATAACTCCAACCCTTTTTTTTAAGTTCTGCTGTTACATTGGTAGTACTATGTTCAGTTCCTATCCCTCTCTCTAATAATTCATTTTGCAATTGGGTACCCACTTGGATTACATTTTTCTTTTCGTTCAAACTAGACGCCTGATTTGGATCTGTAATACCTGAAAGTTGTGGTAAAAATGCTTCCCAACTATGAGTACGGTATATATATACAACATTTTTATTAGAAGCTTCGTTCTTTGGAGATTCTATTTTGTCTTCATTGGAACTGCTATTATTTTCATTTGTAAGAATATCCTCATTAGGAGGCGGAGACTCTATTGGTAGCGTTGCTAAATTAGTCCCTTTCCCTGCAATAGCTATCTCTGTATTAAATTGCGAAAATCCTACTAATTCTCTTCCTAAAAAAGTTCTTATATCTTCAGGCCAAATATTTGAAGTAAGCCAAACTACGCCGTTTAAAATAGATGGTTTTTTAATTTCTTTGTTAACATCTGATAATTGAAACTGTCCAATTTCAAATAAAGAAGAAAGAATATCTGCATCTAGTTGCTTAGTAGAAACAGAAACAATGTCTGATGAAAGTTTTATATCTGATTTCAGGTAATTTATTAGGAAAATACTAAAATACATGACAATAATAATAGCTAGTAGATAACCATTTAATATTCGTATCATAATTTGACCTCCCTATTTAGATAGTGTTATCTACATATTTATATGTAATAGTTTCATCAGTAGTCTGCATATTTTCTGCACATTCAAAAAGACAGGTATTTCAAAGAGACAGGTATTTTAAAGGTTGTATAAAAAATGGCTACTCATTATGGTAACCATTTTTAAAAGTTTCAATATTCTTCTGTTATAATAGGGCTTCCAATTGTTAAATTATAAGTGTCTTGGAGCTCTTTATTTGTCCTTATACCAAATTGAATGTTAAATTTGTTTTTTTTATTACTAGTTAAATAATCCTTCCACGACTTGTTATAGGCAGTAATTGAAACAAAATCATCTTCAACTAATTTTTCAATAGAGTTTCCCGTAAATTTTTTCAAAAGTAGCGTTGAAATATGTTTAATATTATCTTTCTTTCTTACTAAAGCCTTAACAGTAAAAAAGTAGTTTTCTTTCTCATCTAGTGATTTCAAAACATTTTGGTATTCCTCTTTATTCCAATCTCTGCTTTTATAACTATAAGTTTCTAAAATGTTATATTTATCATTTTCATTATATGCAGTTAAGGTAATTAACTGCTGGATATTTTGGTCTTTTAATGTACCAGTTAACTTAATATGATGATTTTTATCTTTCTCAACTTCCCAATTAAACTGTTGATATTTTTTCTTTAATTCAGATTCTCTTTGATAATATATATTTAATGAAGTATTACTCTTCTTTTCTTTTTTCGTGTAGATAGACCATTGAGAAATATCAGCATTAATTGATTGAAGATTAACTATGGTTTTTAATAATTTATCCTCTTTTCCAGAAACCTTATAATTAAAATAAAAAAATAAAGAAATTAAAAGGACAGAAGCAGTTATATAGATAATTGTTTTCTTCATAAAATATCCCCCTTTAGTTTCATAGTGTCCTATATTAATTACTTTTATACCTTAATATCTTTTAATCTATAACATTAAGTAAACTAGAAAAATATAAAAAAGGTAATAGAGTCGCTCTATTACCTTTTCTATCAAAGACGTTCCTTGATCTGATCTATTCCAATTCGGTTAACAAATTTATAAAACTTTTCTCTTTTCTTTCCTTCATTAATATATAATTCTAATATTTCCTCAACCTTTCTATATAGTTCCTCTGGTGAAAGTTCCTTCATTAATAATGTTCCTATTTCTGCATCTTTTCCAGTTGCTTTACCTCCTATATAGAGGGAGTAAGTATCTTTTATTTTCATTATTCCTATATCGTTAACTAATGGTTCACCACAACCAACAGGACAACCAGTATATGCAGCTTTTAAGGTAAATGGTACCTCTCTCCCTGCAATTATTCTGTTCAATTCCTGTGCTATAGGCATCCCTTCTTCCTCAGACCCTTTACAAAAATTACATGTACGTAAGCTTTTTACATAATTACCTACAGGATAACAACTTAATCCACTCAGTCTAAATTCCTGCATAATTTCAGTAGCATTACTTTGGGGAACCTCCAAGTATATTTGTTGAAAGGTAGTTAATTCTACCTCTTGATCCTCATCTAAATATTTAGCCAAAAGCGCTAATTGTTTTGCATTTAATTTAGCTCCAAACTGGATACCACCGTTGACTGCAATTTTTATCTTTTCAACGCTCATATTTCCAACTCCCACATTATTATAAATGTAAAAAAGGCTACCAAAAGATAGCCTTTTTTATTATTCTACTGGAGATAATTCACTTTCCGTAATCCATTGGTGGTTCGTTACTTTTTCTCCACCTGTGGTTGGGGTATAATCTACCATATAAACCGTTGTTTTTTCTGCTGAATCGATTGTAGCCTTTGCCCCCTTCATGCCTTCCATATGGTCTGCGTTGACTATAACTTCTGTACCTGGCTCAATTGCTTCATCTCCAGCGTCTTCAATTTCCTCTTGAATTACCCATTTATGATTTGTTACTTTTTCTCCACCTGTTGTTGGAGTATATGAAATTGTGTAAACAATTGTATCGTAAGCACCTACGATTGTCGCTTCTGCTCCATCCATACCTTTCATATGGTCTGCATTGATTATTGCATTACTTCCAACCTCATATTTAGGCTTTTCAGCGACTTTTAGACCCTCAGGAACTTCTCCTGAACCCGACATATCCATGCCTTCCATATCATGAGAAGACATATCCATTCCCTCTTCACTTTTGTTTGAGCTATTTTCGTTGTTATTGTTTGAACAAGCAGCTAATAATAAGACCAATAGTGTTAAGATTAGACTGCTTTTCATGAAAGTTTTTTTCTTCATTTGAATTCTCCTTTTTTTCTTGTTCAACAATTAGATGTTCCTCATAAAAAGATGAAAAATATTTATTGGTATATTGACTGTTTCTGCTCCTTCCTATTTTATTTTCCCCTATTTTACAAAGAAAAAATGCAAAAAATATGCAGAAATTTAATATATCTTAAATCAGGAACATTCTTATAATACTAAATAAGAGCAATAATGGAACGACTGAAAAAATAAAAGCCCAAATTCCTTGTGTATCTTCTTTCCTTTGTAGCTTTGTATATTTCTTAAAGGAAATTTCTCCTTTTGCAAATTTCATTCCATTTTGATTTGGCTTTATTACGTATTCTTGATCGTAGTTATCTTTCAAGACAACATTGGTAATAAGGGACTTTTCATCCCAATTAGAATCTAGGAAGACATCTATGTTGTTATTTGAGTAGATTACTCGGTCAAATTTATATATGGAACTTTCTTTTATCGTTTTACTTACTTTATAAGCCTGTTCTTCAACAAAATTGTTTGTTAAGCACATATTTGACCCACACCTCTTAATTAATTAGGTTTTTTGGAAATGTTTAAAAGACTTTTTCACCACATAATGTTACATATATTATATGTTTATTAATGTCCCATTTACACTATGGAATTTAAAATAGGTACAGTTTCATGAAAAGCTTTTATTAGCCTTTAATGCTAAGAATTACCGAAAACAAATTTGTTAACCATTTGAGGATTCAATCAAAGAGTCTAAATTTTTATTTATAAAGGAGTTATATTATGACTTTTACTTTACTTAAAGCAATCGATGAATATAAAAATGACCCAGAATCTGTTTACCAAACCTGGTTTATAAATAACAACGATAGACTAAAGGCATTTCGTACGATAAAAAATGCTATAAAAGTAGTTATTAAGGAAATAGAGAATAACACATTTCCTTGTGATTTTAAGGGTTCATCCCTTGAGGTAGCTATTTCAGCAATTGCGGAACAAAAGCAAATCTTTGAGGGCGCAGCTCATGCTTTTTATTGGAAGCCAAAGTTAAGAATACCTGATATTTATGAAAATGAAGATAATAAAAAAGCCTTTGGTCAATTTTTAAAGGAAACATTGCTCTATAATCAAGAAAAACAATTAATCTATAATATTAGGAAACTTCAAGAAAAAAATATAAAAGGACTAGGTCCTGCAGTAGGTAATATTTTATATTTTCTTCACCCTACTATTTTCCCGCCTTTCAACACTAGCATTGTTAAAGGTTTTAATATGATATTCAAACAAAAAATTAAATTAGGATCATGGGAAGATTATTTAACGATGCGCGAAATTATGATGGAGTATAATAATAACCATAACCTAGTCCTATCAAAAGATTTAGGTGCACTAGCAGGATTACTATATGAGATAGGTTCTGGCAGACAAGTTATTCAAGAAAACCACACTCTACTATTACAGGATATAGATAAAGTTAATAAAAAGCTAAAAAAAAGACATGAAGAAATTCAAAAGGAATTAGCCGAAGAGAATGAACATACTGAAATGCAATATTATTTAGCTAAAATAGGGACGACTCTTGGTTATAATGTGTGGATAGCAAAAAATGACCATAAAAGAGAATGGAAAGGATATAAATTAGGCAACTTTTCTATTCCCCATTTAAACTTAGAAACAATTTCAAGTGCTGTTAGTGAAACGATTTCTTTTATCGATGTTCTATGGCTTAATGGTGAAAATAAAGTTATAGGTGCATTTGAAGTAGAAAAGTCCACGTCTATATACTCTGGAATTTTACGCCTACAGGATTTGTCTATGTCCTTTAACAATGATAAGTCCAGATTTTATTTAATTGCTCCGAATAAAAGAAAAAAAGAAATTAAAGCACAATTATTAAGACCATCCTTCCAACATGACAGTATGTGTAAAATTTCTTATATTCTATTCTCGGATTTAAGAGAAGACTGTGAAGCTATGTGTAAGTTTGGAGTTAATATTTCTGTATTAGATAAGATATCAAACTAAATCATAATCCTATAAGTTATACTTGTATATATAACTTATAGGATTTTTTACATTTTATTAAGAAACCATTTTTCTACAGAATTCTGCACATTTAAAGCAAGATTCTGCGCATTGGAGACAATGTTCATGATGACTGTGCTTTTTACATTCTTCCCCACACTTTTCACAGATATCCGCACATAACAAACATATTTCCTTTACTAATGGGCTATTAGACTGCATTGCTTTTGCGGCTAAACTACAGATATCCGCACACTCTCGATCTAATCTAATACAACGAGCCATCATTTTAATATCTTCTTCATTTAAACAAGCATCAAAACAAGAATTACATGCTTTCATACATTCCAAACACGCTTTAATACATTCTTCGTAGTTCGTATTCATTCTTTTCCCTCCTATTAATTTATACAAGAATATTATTCCCATGGATTTCATAAATAAACTGCATAAAAAGTGCAAACTTTTTATGCTTAATCTGCAAAAATTCTACATACTTCACTTATATAATCCTATTTAAAACCTAATTCAAGTTAGAATAGGAGAGTTTTAATGAATAACATTTTGTTAATTGGAGCAAGTGTTGAAGAAAAGTGGAATACTCTATTAACAAGAAATGGATATAATTGTATCGGACCGATAAATATTGAAGAAATTCCAAATTACATTTATTCTCCATTAATTGATATTGTTTTAATATATGATGAACATTTATCCATAACAGTGGAATCAATCTGTATAAGTATTAATAAAATTTCTCCTGCTTTTATCATGGTAATAAGTAACAATATAAATTATTCACTTGTTAATATTTTAAAAAGTGGGGCAGACGTTTGTTTATTTGAACCAATATATGAGGACGAGCTAATTGCCAGAATCAACTCATTATTGAGGCATAAGAATAAATTAAGAAATGATATATTTACTTACAATAACTTAGAATTAAATATAAAAAAACGGAAAGTACATTACAGAGAGAAAATAATTCCACTAAGTCAAATAGAGATAAAGATTTTAGAAATGCTGATAAAAAATGATAACAAAGTTTTGTCCACTGATTTTTTAATAGATAATATTTGGGAAGATCACAAAATAAGTACTCAAACGCTCCGATCTTATATTCGTAATATTAGAGATAAAATTAGAGATGCTGGTTTCCCTGTAGATAAGTATTTAATTACTGTTTGGGGAATGGGTTATATATGGAAGTTTGATTAATAATTTCTCAATATATCCTTTTAATTGAACAGGAAAATAAATTCGTATGAGTAAAATGTTTGTGGGAGAATAAATATCCTTTTTGTCTAGTTGGGGGACGAGTCCCCCAACTAGACAAAAAGGCCACCAAGCGAGAGCGCGGTAGCTGGAAAA